>NZ_JBEUDO010000036.1:0-30432 GCF_050584665.1 Nitrosomonas sp. ANs5 | reverse complement strand
TCGTCCATCCGGTGCAGAAACAAAAAAAGGACTGGCAGCAGTCCTTTTTTTGTTTCGATGAGGAGGTGTCAGGCGATGGCTTCACCCAGCACCGATACCGTGATGTGCGCCGAGACATCGCTGTGAAGTGCAATGGTAGCGGTGTAGTCACCTACCTGTTTCAGTTGTCCTTCCGGCATGCGTATCATGGATTTTTCGATTGAGAAACCCTGATTGCACAGCTCTTCAGCAATATTGGCATTGGTTACCGACCCAAAAAGCTTGCCATCGACACCGGCTTTTTGGGTGATTTGTATGAGCAGACCATCAAGTTTGGCTGCCAGCGCTTCTGCGGCCGCCAAAACTTCTGATTGTTTTTTTTCCAGTTCCGCGCGCTTGGATTCAAACTCGGCGATAGCACTGGCGGTAGCCCATTTGGCTTTTCCTTGGGGAATGAGATAGTTGCGAGCATATCCTCGCTTGACATTGACAATGCTGCCCAAAGCGCCCAGTTTGGCTATTTTTTCCATCAAAATTACTTGCATAGCAGTTCTCCCAAGTTCTTAGTGCCGATCAGTATATGGTAACAGCGCCAAGAAGCGTGCGCGTTCGATAGCAAGCCCCAGCTGGCGCTGGTAGTTAGCCTTGGTGCCGGTGATCCGGGCCGGTATGATTTTTCCATTATCACTGATGAAGTCTTTAAGCAGCTCGGTGTCTTTGTAGTCGATGGTGGTAATGCCTTCGGCAGTAAAGCGGCAGAATTTTTTACGTTTGAACAAGGGACGATTTGCAATTCTGTCCTTTAGTCTGCTCTTTGCATCTTTGTTTTTCGAGAATCTCATATTATCTCCGTTAAGCTATTTGTATAAATGGTTTACTGTTTTTCAGGCAAGTGCCGCATCGCATATATGCAAAATCAGCTGGTCGTTCATGCGGTTCTTCCTGACAAGAAAGCCCGTGAGCCTGACATGTCGATCAATACCCATGGAATAAACTTGCTCGGCCAGGTCTGCCATCGCTATTGCTGCCAATTCGCATGTTACCTGGCGCCGGCTACCAGCTTCCACTTGCATGGACTCGTGGCTGAGCTTGAGTTCGGTAACCATGATGCCAGCGGGCGTATAGCGTGGTGTAGCAAGCTTGACAATTTTTCCGCAGATGATGACCTGGTTGCAATCCAGTGTGGATCCCGGTTCAGGATGCAGATTGAACTTGCTCGGAAGCAATTGCAGGATTGTCTCCGGAAGGAGCGCCAGAAGCATTGGAGGCTGACGGGCTGGCAGATTGATCCTCTGCAGTGGCATGTGCAGGCTTGCTGCCGCCTTCTTGCGCCAGGGGAGAAGGTGAGGTAACAGGACCATTCATACGAACGACCAGATGGCGCAAAACTGCGTCATTGAATTTGAAGCTGTGTTCGAGCTCTTCAAGTGTTTCCTGATCACATTCGATGTTCATCAAAACATAGTGAGCTTTGTGCAATTTCTGGATGAGATAGGCAAGCTGGCGTCGACCCCAATCTTCCAGACGATGGATTTTTCCTGATCTGGTGGTGATCGTGCTGGTATAACGCTCGATCATGGCAGGCACTTGCTCGCTTTGATCAGGGTGAACGATAAAAACTATTTCGTAGTGTCTCATGGTGTCCTTTCGGGTATAGCCTCCTTCTTTGGGTGGGAAGTGAGGCAAGGTAATAAAAACTTGGCAAAGAAGATTGCACGGTTCAGGCGCGCGCCGTGGCAAGGATATTCGCCGGACAGGCGTGCCGTACCGGCAAACCGGTGAGTATTGTACTGAGTTGAAAGTAAAATATCAAAAAGTTGCAAGCTTGGTCTGGATGTAATGCAATGAATCAAGGGCACCTCTAAAAATTTAGCGTTTTAAACAAGACGAGGCGAGAACAAAAAATGTTGACGCAGCATATGATGGATATGTCAGGAGACATTTTTTGTGAACAACGACGTATTGTGGCGAAATATGGATTTTTTAGAGGCGCCCTCAAAATAAATAACAAGATATCAGGCGGGAAAAGAGGCAAGAAAAGTGACTGTGCAGTAGGCGGCATGACTGACAAGCAAGGATGGGTTGCATGCGGGTTGTTGGTAGTGAATAGCGGTTAATTGTGTCTGCAATTTCGGCCAGGCTTTGTTCAAAAGCATTCATTGACTATGGTGCCCGATCAAGTTAAAATCCCCGCACTTTTTGGAGAGATTCCCTAAGGGAATTTCCACACGCCCGCAAAAAATGTCATTAATTAGCAATAAACCGCTCGGGGCGGTTATACGCTGGCAGATTGTCTACGCAGTGCTCGTGTCAATTGGGTGCGGTTTATGGATGGGTGTGCACGGCGCTGTATCAGGATTTTTAGGGGCGCTTGTCAGTATCTTCTCAATGGCGGCCTATACAGTAGTCATATCAAGACATCGTGGATATTCAGCGAGCGGTACGCTGCGCACGGCGTTGCGAGCGGAAGCGGTGAAGATAATAGTAATTATTGTGGCGCTCTGGGGCGTTTTTGCTGCCTACGAAGATGTGGTGCCAATCGTATTTATTGGCTCGTTCATCGTGGCGGTAATTATATCTAGTCTGGCGATATTTGTGCCAGAAATACCCAGTGGCGATAAAAAGGTGCAGAAATAGCAAATAGGTAAGGAAAATGGCATCTGATGCAGAATTAACACCAACTTCATATATCCAACATCACCTGACCAATATGACTGTCAGTTTCGGAGACAGTTCGTTCTGGGTGCTTCATGTCGACACGTTGGTGATGTCGCTGATATTGGGCGTGCTCAGCCTTGGTTTCATGTGGATGGTTGTAAGAAAAGCCACCACAGGCGTGCCATCCAAGAAGCAGGCCTTCGTTGAGATATTGATCGAGTTTGTCGATGGGCAGGTAAAGAATTCGTTTCATGGAAACAGGCACAAATTTGTGGCGCCGGCTGCGCTGACTATATTTGTCTGGGTGTTGATGCTGAACACCATGGATCTGCTGCCAATTGACATTATGGCGTGGATCTATACAAATATATTCGGGTTGCATAATTGGCGCAGCGTGCCGACCACTGACGTGAACACGACATTTGCGCTGGCATTGTCAATCTGGCTCTTGACGATTTACTTCGGGATTCAGGTTAAGGGTATGGGCGGATGGATTGCGGAGCTGTTTTGCAGTCCCTTTGGCAAGAACCCGCTGCTGTGGCCGCTCAATTTGTTATTCAACTTGATTGAATATATTTCTAAACCGTTGTCACATTCCCTGCGGTTATTTGGAAATATCTACGCAGGCGAGATTATTTTTCTGTTACTCGGTATGTGGGCCGCAACGGGCGTTGCCGGGACTGTCTTTGGCGCCGTGCTTGGGCTGGGTTGGGCAATCTTTCATATACTGATCGTTACATTGCAAGCGTTTATATTCATGATGTTGACTGTGGTCTACTTGTCCATGGCGCACGAGTCGCATTAATTAAGAAGAAGCTTTTGTTGTTAATTTGATTTTAATTAAAGGAAGGCAATTATGGATAATGTTCAATTTTTAGCAATGGTACAGGCCTACACCGGGATCGGCATTGGGTTGATGATTGGATTGGGTGCGGCAGGTGCATGTATCGGCGTGGGTATTATGTGTAGCCGTTTTCTGGAAGGTGCGGCACGTCAGCCAGAAATGATTCCTACGCTGCAAGGTAAAGTTTTCTTACTGCTGGGTTTGACCGACGCTTCGTTCATTATTGCTGTCGGGCTTGCAATGTTGTTCGCATTTGGTAATCCGTTGTTGGCAGTGATTCAGTAAAAATAAGCGTAAATACTGAATATATTCTAGAAGACGTATAAAGGGCTGTTATGAATATAAATTTCACACTGGTCTCGCAAGCGATAGCCTTTTCCGTTTTTATCTGGTTTACCGTCAAGTTTGTATGGCCGCATTTATTGCGTGCGATTGAAGAGCGCCAAAAGCAGATTGCCGATGGGCTGGCGGCTGGTGAACGTGGTAAGAAAGAGCTGGAGCTTGCTAGTCAGCGTTCTTTGGAGGTGCTCAAGGAAGCGAAGCAGCGAGCAAGCGAGATAGTCATCCAGGCGGAAAAAAGAGCTGCCGACATCGTTGAAGAAGCCAAAGCAAATGCCAGAGTCGAAGGCGACAAGATTTTGGCGGGTGCGAAAGCGGAAATTCAGCATGAAGTTTTTGGCGCACGCGAAGCGTTGCGTCAGCAAGTAGCAAGCTTGGCCGTTCAGGGTGCCACGAAAATTCTTCGTCGAGAAGTGAACCCGAAGGCGCATGCTGATTTGCTTTCATCAATAGAGGCAGAGTTAAAGTAAATGGCTGAAGCGATAACAATTGCTAGACCCTACGCAGAAGCGGTTTTTAAGCTCGCTAGGGCTAAAGGCGCTTTATCTTCCTGGTCGGAAATGCTGGAGCTGCTCACTGCTGTGGCATCCGAAAAACAAATTAAGGCATTGATCGGTAATCCTCAAGTGCCATCAGCTAAGCTGCGCGAAATTGTTCTTGCTGTGTGCGGCGGAAAGCTTAATCGTGAAGGAAAGCACTTGGTGGATCTATTGATCGAAAACGATCGCTTGGGTGTGCTGCCTCAGCTGAAGGAACTTTATGGTCAGCTTAAGGCGCAACACGAAAGTGTGCTCCAGGCTAAAATCACGTCGGCTTTTCCTCTCGATGAGGAGCAGCTGAGTAAACTGATTTCGGTGCTCGAGAAGAAGTTTCAACGAAAAGTCAATGCGCAAGTTGATGTAAATGCTGAGCTTATCGGTGGGGTTAGAATTGAAATCGGCGATCAGATAATAGACAGCTCAGTGTACGGAAGGCTAGAAGTAATGGCAGCTGCCCTCAAAAGCTAGGAGTTATTAAAATGCAGTTAAATCCATCAGAAATAAGTGAACTAATCAAAAGTAGAATTGAAGGGCTGTCTGTTATTTCGGAATTTCGTACGCAGGGTACGATCGTATCGGTGACAGATGGTATCGTCCGAATTCATGGATTGTCCGACGTGATGCAGGGCGAAATGCTGGAGTTTCCTGGCGGAACATTCGGCTTGGCGCTGAATCTGGAGCGTGATTCGGTGGGCGCGGTTATTCTGGGTGCATACGAGCATTTGAAGGAAGGGGATGTCGTAAAGTGTACCGGCCGTATTCTGGAAGTACCAGTAGGCGAGGCGCTTCTGGGCAGGGTTGTCAATGCCTTGGGGCAGCCAATTGATGGCAAGGGCCCTATTGATGCTAAAAAGTTAGAGCCGATAGAGAAAATTGCGCCGGGCGTGATATGGCGTAAATCAGTCGATCAGCCGGTACAAACCGGACTGAAGTCGATCGACGCAATGGTGCCGGTTGGCCGTGGTCAGCGGGAATTGATCATTGGCGATAGACAAACCGGTAAGACCGCCGTGGCAATTGATACAATCATTAATCAGAAAGATGAAAACATGATTTGTATTTACGTTGCCATTGGTCAGAAAGCCTCTTCCATCGCCAACGTGGTGCGTAAGCTCGAAGAAGTCGGCGCGATGGCGTACACCATCGTCGTGGCTGCTTCAGCCTCTGAATCGGCAGCCATGCAGTTCATTGCACCCTATTCTGGTTGCACAATGGGCGAATACTTCCGCGATAAAGGGGAAGATGCACTCATCGTATACGATGACTTGACCAAACAAGCGTGGGCATACAGGCAGATTTCTTTGCTGCTGCGCCGTCCTCCTGGACGTGAAGCTTATCCGGGCGACGTTTTCTATCTCCACTCCCGTCTGCTGGAGCGCGCGGCAAGAGTCAATGCAGATTATGTCGAGAAAGCGACTCAGGGAGAAGTGAAGGGTAAAACCGGTTCTCTGACGGCATTGCCGATTATTGAAACACAGGCTGGTGACGTGACGGCATTTGTCCCAACCAATGTGATTTCCATCACGGACGGACAGATTTTCCTTGAGACCGACTTATTCAATGCGGGTATCCGGCCAGCTATCAATGCCGGGATATCGGTATCACGGGTAGGGGGGGCAGCACAAACCAAGGTTATCAAGAAACTGGGTGGCGGTATTCGCTTGGCTCTTGCACAGTTCCGAGAGCTGGCCGCGTTTGCACAGTTTGCTTCGGATCTTGACGAGGCGACGCGTAAGCAGCTCGAGCGTGGAAAAATGGCAACAGAATTGATGAAGCAGCCTCAGTATGCCACGCAGAAAGTCTCCGAAATGGCGCTAACCTTGTTCGCATTGAACAAGGGATATTTTGACGATGTGGATATCAAACGCGCACTCGCTTTTGAGTCCGCGCTGAAAAGTCATATGCGCAGCCATCACCAGTCGGTGATGGATAAAATCGAGACAACCAAGGAGCTCGATGGCGAGACCGAGCAGGCGCTGGAGGCCGCTATTCAGGAATTCAAGCAAAACGGAAGCTATTAACCCATGGCTAGCAGCAGAGATATACGGAACAAGATCAAAAGCGTAAAAAATACGCAGAAGATCACGCGCGCGATGGAGATGGTTGCTGCATCCAAAATGCGTAAAGCTCAAGACCGTATGAAGAAGGCACGTCCATACGGTGAGAAAATCCGGAACGTGGCTGCGCATATGAGTAAGGCCAGCGTGGAGTATCGCCATCCCTTTCTGGCTAATCGCGAGACTGTCAATAGAGTCGGTGTGATCGTTGTCACGTCCGATAAAGGTCTGTGTGGGGGGTTGAATACCAATGTCCTGCGCAGGGTCTTGAACGAGGCCCGTACCTGGCAGAACGACGGCAAGCAAATTGAGGCCTGCTGTATCGGAAACAAGGGGCTCGGGTTTATGAGCCGCGCCGGAGTGAGCGTGATTTCCCAGATTACCGGTTTGGGAGATGCGCCCAATATGGAAAAACTGATTGGTGCGGTCAAGGTTGTTCTGGATGCCTATACGGAAAATCATTTAGACAGGGTATACATACTTTACAACCGCTTTGTGAATACAATGAAGCAAGAGCCCGTCATGGAACAGCTTCTGCCATTAACCGACAAGTTGATCAAGAACGATGGCGTCGAGTCCAAAGTCCTCCGCTCGCCGTGGGACTATATTTACGAACCTGAAGCCAAGCCCGTTATTGACGACATTATGGTCAGATATATCGAAGCGCTGGTCTATCAAGCGGTCGCAGAGAACATGGCATCCGAGCAATCCGCCCGGATGGTGGCGATGAAAGCTGCTTCCGACAATGCCGGTAATCTCATTGATGAGTTGACGCTTATTTATAACAAAACGCGCCAGGCAGCGATTACGAAAGAACTGTCAGAGATTGTCGGTGGCGCTGCAGCTGTTTAAATATTATTTAATTTGTATTAGGGAACAATAATGAGCCAAGGAAAGATCGTTCAGTGCATTGGTGCGGTTATCGATGTTGAATTTGCCCGGGAAGCGATACCAAAGGTTTATGATGCGCTGGTGATGGAGGGATCTGAGTTAACGTTGGAGGTCCAGCAACAACTGGGTGATGGTATCGTTAGAACGATTGCGCTTGGATCTTCCGATGGGTTGCGTCGCGGTATGATGGTTACCAATACGGAAAAACAAATATCTGTTCCAGTCGGCGCCAAAACGCTCGGCCGTATTATGGATGTTTTGGGCAGGCCCATTGATGAGATGGGTGAGATTGGTGCGGAGTCTGTTATGCCAATCCACCGTGCTGCTCCTGCGTTCGATGAGCTTGCTGCCTCTACGGAATTATTAGAGACCGGGATCAAGGTTATCGACTTGATTTGCCCTTTTGCCAAGGGCGGTAAGATCGGGCTGTTTGGCGGTGCCGGTGTCGGTAAGACCGTCAACATGATGGAGCTGATCCGTAATATTGCAATTGAGCATAGCGGCTATTCTGTATTTGCCGGTGTGGGTGAGCGCACTCGTGAAGGTAACGACTTTTATCACGAGATGAAGGACTCCAATGTATTGGACAAGGTTGCACTGGTTTATGGTCAGATGAACGAGCCCCCAGGTAATAGACTGCGTGTGGCGCTGACGGGATTGACCATGGCTGAATCTTTCCGGGACGAAGGCCGGGACGTGCTGTTCTTTGTGGACAATATCTATCGTTACACCCTGGCGGGAACCGAGGTTTCCGCATTGCTCGGTCGTATGCCGTCTGCTGTGGGTTATCAGCCTACCCTGGCAGAAGAAATGGGACGCTTGCAGGAACGCATTACCTCGTCCAAAACCGGTTCGATTACTTCCATTCAAGCCGTATATGTCCCTGCGGATGACTTGACTGACCCTTCTCCTGCCACGACGTTTGGGCACTTGGATGCAACCGTTGTATTGTCTCGTGACATTGCTTCGCTCGGTATCTATCCGGCGGTAGATCCACTGGATTCAACCTCACGACAACTCGATCCGCTGGTCGTAGGTGAAGATCACTACAATACGGCGCGCGAGGTACAGCAAACATTGCAGCGCTACAAAGAATTGCGTGACATCATCGCGATTCTGGGAATGGACGAGCTCTCGCCTGAAGACAAATTGGCTGTTAGCCGTGCACGTAAAATCCAGAGATTCCTTTCTCAGCCGTTCTTCGTCGCTGAAGTCTTTACCGGCTCGCCTGGCAAATATGTCCCATTGAAAGAAACCATTAAAAGCTTCAAGGGCATTGTGAATGGTGAGTATGACGATATTCCAGAACAGGCCTTCTATATGGTGGGTGGTATTGAGGAAGTGCTGGAAAAAGCCAAAAAGATTCAATAAGAAAGTTCTTAGAGTATAGGTGGTAATCAATGGGTACTGTTTTTCATCTGGATATAGTTAGCGCGGAAGAGTCGATTTATTCCGGACCCGCAGAGTTCATAGTCGCACCTGCGCTAATGGGGGAAGTTGGGATTTACCCGCAACATACGCCTATGCTGACGCGCATCAAGTCTGGAATGGTTCGTGTTAAGGCACCGCTAAAGGAAAACGAGGAGGTCTATGTGTCGGGTGGCATGCTTGAGGTTCAACCCGATGTCGTGACAATTCTGGCTGATACTGCTGTTCGTGGCAAAGATCTGGATGAAGCCAAGGCTTTGGAAGCAAAACAAAGAGCGGAAGAGGCCATGAAAAATAAACTTTCCGAGATCGAGTATGCGCGTGCGCAGGCAGAATTGATCGAAGCGACGGCACAACTCGCTGCTATTCAGCAACTCAGAAAGCGTGGCCATTAAGCGTTAGCACGCAATTATCCAGCAGGCAAAAAAGGGCGATGATTTCGCCCTTTTTTTTTTGCCTGCTTCATAAATTAAAGCGTATTTGTGTTGCTTCTTGATTGATATAATCTGGCGCCATGCGAGTACAATTCTCTCGAACATAGGTATCTCTCGGTTGGAGAGGTCTGAGTGTGTGGTTATTAAGCCGCATGGCGGTGGTGCCAGAGCATGGTCCTGTGGTTTGAATACCGTTGATTCGGCTTGCAGCGTCATCACCAATAGAATCAACAGGGGAATGACTGCTTGAACTGGCAGGATGGGCGCAACACGAAGAGATGACCTTTCGGTGGCTTTATTGGTGGTATGTGATGCCGGGTAAGGAAGGTTGAGGTGGAAAAAAGGATTTTTCAGCGTGAAACAACTTGATATCGTTATTCTAGCGGCTGGTGCGGGCAAGCGTATGCAATCGTCGCTGCCCAAAGTTTTGCACCCACTAGCGGGCAGACCGCTGTTATCCCATGTGCTGGATACCGCGCATACGCTTTCGCCCAATCAGGTCTGTGTGGTTTATGGGCATGGCGGTGAACGGGTTAAGCAGGTGATCGATGATTCTTCGCTGGTTTGGATTAGACAGGCACAGCAGCTAGGGACAGGGCATGCTTTAAAGCAGGCTTTGCCCAGCCTGGCAGAAACTGGCCATACGCTGGTTCTGTTTGGCGATGTGCCTTTGGTGAAAAGTGCCACACTCTGGGCATTGCTGGAAAAAGCCACGGATGATCGGCTGGTCATGCTGACAACAGAGCTGGATGATCCGTCAGGCTACGGCCGGATTGTGCGCGATCATGAGACAGGCAGCATACAATCAATCGTTGAAGAAAAAGATGCCACCCCAGCACAGAAGCATATTTGTGAAATCAATACTGGCATTATGGTGTTCCCCAATCGGCTATTGCCAGCCTGGCTAGCCAGGCTGGACAACAGCAATGCCCAGGGCGAATACTATCTTACCGACATTGTCGAGATGGCGGCAGCGGATGGGGTGGGTATTGAATCAGCCAGACCGGCCAACAGTTGGGAAACGATAGGTGTTAACAACAAGCGTCAGTTGGCTGGCTTGGAGCGAATTTATCAGCAAGAGATTGCGGATGATCTCATGGCGCAGGGTGTCATGCTGGTCGATCCAGCCCGCATCGATGTCCGTGGACAATTGATTTGTGGTCGTGACGTGGAAATAGATATCAATTGTCTATTCGAAGGCGATGTGCGGCTTGGTGACAATGTGAAGATCCAGGCGCATTGTATATTGCGCAATGTGACCATTGCCGCGGGTACAGTCATATCTCCATATAGTCTGATAGAGGACGCTTGCCTTGGGACCCATTGTCGAGTGGGTCCTTTCGCTCGTATCCGCCCGGGTACACGCCTGGATGATGCCGTGCATATCGGTAACTTTGTCGAAGTCAAAAACAGTCAGATTGCCTCTGGCAGCAAAGCCAACCACTTGAGCTATATAGGCGATACCGTGATTGGCAGGCATGTCAATATTGGTGCCGGTACGATTACCTGCAACTATGACGGAGCCAGTAAGCATCAAACGATCATTGAGGATGACGTATTCATCGGTTCCGACACGCAGCTCGTCGCGCCCATCCGGGTCGCAAGGGGTTCAACGATTGGTGCTGGATCCACTATAACGCGTGATACGCCGGAAGATCAGCTGACATTATCCCGCGCGAAGCAGTTGAGTATTGCCAATTGGAAGCGGCCAAAAAAAATCAAGCCTGAATAATCTTTCAGATTAATGAATTTAACAAGGGGTCTGCGATGTGCGGAATTGTGGGAGCAATTGCTAAGGACAATGTGGTGCCTTTTCTGCTGGAGGGGCTCTCAAGATTGGAGTACCGTGGCTATGATTCTGCCGGAATCGTAGTGGCAAATGGCAAGCTGCACCGAATGCGAACCACCGAACGGGTCGCAGAATTGGGCAAGCTTGTGCGTACCCAAAACACTGAAGGATTGACGGGTATTGCGCATACTCGCTGGGCAACCCATGGAGCGCCCTGCGAGCGTAATGCCCATCCGCATTTTTCAGGCGATGAGCGCAAGATTGCAGTTGTGCATAACGGTATTATCGAGAATCATGATATGTTGCGGCAGCGCTTGCAACAAGCTGGCTACAAGTTTCTGTCAGATACGGATACCGAGGTCATCGGCCACTTGATTTCGTATCATCTGCAAACCGCTGATGATTTGCTGGTGGCCGTGTGCGCTTGTCTCGAGGAATTACGGGGCGCGTATGCCATTGCGGTGGTTGAAGAAACACGGCCGGATCGCATCATTGTGGCCAGGAACGGCGCGCCCTTGCTGCTCGGTATCGGCGACAACGGTTTGTATGCGGCATCCGACGCCTCGGCACTGGTGCCTATCACTCGACGCATGGTTTATTTGGAAGAGGGCGATGTCGCTGAGCTGAGCAGCAGTGGATTCCGGGTGCTGAATTGCCTGAATGCGGCCCAGGGCTGTGAAGTCACGCGCCCCATACTGGAAAGTGATCTGACGCGTGAGGCTGTTGAGCTCGGGCCATATGCGCATTTCATGCAAAAGGAAATTTTTGAGCAACCGGTTGCTGTAGCCAATACCCTGGAAATGGTGCTCAATGCGCAATCCATTTCGCCACATTTATTTGGCAGCGAGGCGGAATCGATACTTGCACGAACTCGAGGGGTGCTGATACTTGCTTGCGGAACCAGCTATCATGCCGGAGTCGTCGCGAAATATTGGCTGGAGACGATAGCCGAACTGCCTTGCAATGTTGAGATTGCCAGCGAATATCGCTATCGTAAGCCGATCGCAGATCCTGATACGCTGGTCGTAGGTATTTCCCAGTCTGGAGAAACTGCCGATACCCTGGCTGCGCTGAATTATGCCAAGGCGCTCGGTCATCGTCATAGTCTCGCCATCTGCAATGTACCGGAAAGTGCCCTGATACGGCTGACCGATCTACGTTTTCTGACCCGGGCCGGCCCGGAGATTGGGGTCGCCTCGACCAAGGCGTTTACTACACAATTGGCGGTCTTGCTATTATTTACTGCGGTGCTCGCTAAAATGCGCGGCAAGTTAACGGTTGAATCCGAGCACAACATGATTGCCGCGTTACGTCACCTGCCAGTGGCGATTCAACATGCACTCCAGACCGAATCCCAGATCAAGGAATGGGCGGGTGATTTTTCCCAGAAACAACATGCCTTGTTTCTGGGGCGTGGTGTCCATTATCCGATTGCGCTGGAAGGTGCGCTCAAGCTCAAGGAAATTTCGTATATCCACGCAGAGGCATATGCAGCCGGAGAGCTCAAGCACGGTCCACTGGCTCTGGTTGACAGCAATATGCCTGTAGTCGCTATTGCACCAAATGATACTTTGCTGGAGAAACTGAAATCGAATCTCCACGAAGTCCGCGCGCGTGGTGGCGAATTATATGTGTTTGCCGACGCGGATTCGCATATCGAAGCAAGTGAAGGTGTGCATATCATAAGACTGGCCGAACACAGGGGCGTGCTGAGCCCGATACTGCATACCATTCCTCTGCAATTGCTTGCTTATCATGTCGCATTGCAAAAAGGCACCGATGTCGATAAACCCAGAAATCTGGCCAAGTCGGTGACAGTGGAGTGACTCTGCTCGCACTTGCTGCCTGATCAATCAACTGATCTGAGGCTGTTCGCGGTAGCCGGTTTTGGTGTATTCTGTGTTGACCCAAGTACATATCATACTTTATACAACAAATACAGAGTGGTAGCATTGCATACTTTCAATCAGCTCTAAAGGAAGTCAATGGCAGGTCATAGTAAATGGGCTAACATCAAGCATAAAAAGGCAGCGCAGGATGCCAAACGGGGCAAGATTTTTACGCGTCTGATCAAGGAAATTACGATAGCCGCCCGTCTGGGTGGCGGCGATCCGGGTAGTAATCCCCGCTTGAGATTGGCTATCGACAAGGCCTTCGATCAGAATATGCCGAAAGACAACGTCGAGCGTGCAATCAAACGCGGCTGTGGCGAGCTGGAGGGCGTCAACTACGAAGAAATTCGCTATGAAGGGTATGGTGTATCGGGTGCCGCAATCATGGTGGATTGCATGACCGATAATCGTACCAGAACGGTCGCAGCCGTGCGCCATGCTTTTAGCAAGCACGGCGGTAATCTCGGTACCGATGGCTCGGTTGCGTATTTATTCAAACATTGTGGCCAGCTTTTGTTCGCACCGGGAATCAACGAAACGGAATTATTGGAAGCTGCGCTGGAGGCAGGGGCAGACGATATCATCAGTCATGAGGATGGGAGCATGGAAGTGATTACAGATCCAACCGTGTTTTCAGCGGTCAAGGATAAGCTGGAGCAAGCTGGTTTTAAGGCGGAGCTGACAGAAGTCACCTGGCGACCCGAGAATGAAGTCGCGTTGGAAGGGGATGAGGCGGTTAAGATGCAAAAGCTTCTGGATGCGTTCGAGGAAATCGATGATGTGCAGGACGTATACACGACCGCAGTTATCGATGCCTGATTTTTTGCTGGTCTGGTGACGGTATTCGCATCCTTGGAATTGATCCTGGCCTGCGCGTAACAGGATTCGGCATTGTCGACAAGATTGGCAGTCAACTCGTATATGTAGGCAGCGGTTGCGTGACCACGACCGGCAATGAATTGCCCGGCCGCTTGAAGTCAATCTTGGAAGGATTGAATGAAATTATTTTGCAATACCGTCCAGAGCAAGTGGCAGTAGAACAAGTCTTTGTCAATGTCAATCCCAAATCGACGCTATTGCTTGGACAGGCGCGCGGTGCTGCAATATGCGCGGCCGTTCACAATCAGCTTTTTGTTTCTGAATACACTGCATTGCAAATCAAACAAGCGGTAGTCGGCAATGGGCATGCGCATAAGGAACAGGTGCAAGAAATGGTCATGCGGCTATTGCAACTGGCAGCGCGGCCTCGTCCGGATGCAGCCGATGCCTTGGCATGCGCAATTTGCCACGCACACATGCATGTGAATTTTTTTCCAGCTGCCCGTTACCGGATGAAGCGAGGCAGGCGATTGTGATCGGAAGAATTACAGGGCTGTTGCTCGAGAAGCGGCCACCTCTGGTATTAGTGGATGTGCAGGGGGTGGGCTACGAGATTGATGTGCCGATGAGCACTTTCTGCCAATTGCCCGAGCTTGGCGAGCGCGTCACTTTGCATACGCATCTGATTGTTCGTGAAGATGCGCATTTGCTGTTTGGCTTTATGACGGAAGCCGAGCGGGGTTTTTTTCGCCAGCTGACAAAAATTTCTGGCATTGGCGTTAGAACCGCTCTGGCAATATTGTCTGGATTGAGTGTGGCCGAGTTGCAGCAGGCGGTGGCAGCACAAGACAGCATGCGTCTGATTAAGATTCCCGGTATTGGAAAAAAAACTGCGGAACGCCTGTTACTGGAAATGCGCGACAAGATCGATCCACTGCTGGCGCATCTTCAGCCAACCACCATGACCCAGGATATCGATCAAGACATCCTCAACGCTTTATTGGCACTGGGCTATAATGATCGCGAGGCCAATTGGGCGGTCAAACAATTGCCGGAGGGGATGAGCGTACCCGACGGCATCATGCAGTCATTAAAATTCCTGTCCAAGGGGAAATAGATTCAGCCAGTTGGACGGGATCATTCCGGCGTCCCCGCGCGAGTACTGCTTTGTATGGCTAACATATTGCTGTGAAAAGAGTAAATGATCATGCGCAGGGTTACTCAATGGGTGATGATTTCCAGATTAAAAAATGAATTGTGAGCGTTGTGTGTACGCAATGGCCGAGCAGGCTGCGTTTCGGTACTTTGATAGGGAAGATTCGAGTCTCGTCATGGTGCTCGATCTTTTATTGTGTTGATCACACAATCTCGTTTACCTATGCGAGAGTTCCAAGATGATTGAATCGGACCGGATCATCAGCGCAGCCCCGTTTTCCTCTCAGGAAGAGGTGATAGAGCGTGCCTTGCGCCCGCATCAATTCGACGAGTATATCGGCCAGGAAAAAATCCGGGCACAGTTGGAAATATTTATCGAGGCCGCTAAGCGGCGGCAGGAGGCGCTGGATCATGTTTTGTTGTTTGGGCCGCCCGGTCTGGGTAAAACGACACTGGCACACATCATTGCCCGGGAAATGGGCGTGAATTTGCGCCAGACTTCTGGCCCAGTGCTGGAAAGAGCCGGAGACCTGGCTGCTTTGCTGACCAATCTTGAACCCAACGATGTGTTGTTCATCGATGAAATCCATCGGCTTTCTCCGGTTGTTGAGGAGATTCTTTATCCCGCGATGGAGGATTACCAGCTTGATATCATGATTGGTGAAGGGCCCGCTGCCAGATCGGTCAAGATCGATTTGCCACACTTCACACTTGTGGGCGCGACCACGCGTGCTGGAATGCTGACCAATCCGCTGAGGGATCGTTTTGGTATCGTTTCTCGCCTGGAATTTTATACCGCAGACGAACTTGGTAAAATTGTCGACCGGTCGGCTGGACTGTTGCAGGTCAGTATTTCTGCCGATGGGGCCAAGGAAATTGCCCGGCGATCCCGTGGCACGCCGCGGATTGCCAACCGATTGTTGCGTAGAGTGCGGGATTTCGCTGAAGTCAAGGCGGACGGCAGGATCGATCGCGAGGTGGCGGATGCTGCCTTGCATATGCTGGATGTCGATATCACCGGTCTGGATATTCTGGATAGAAAGCTTCTGTTGGCCGTATTGGAGAAATTTGGCGGTGGGCCGGTCGGTGTGGACAATCTGGCCGCGGCCATCAATGAAGAGCGTGATACGATCGAGGAGGTGCTGGAACCTTACCTCATTCAGCAAGGATTTCTGCAACGCACGCCACGCGGCCGTATTGCCACGTCAATGACCTATCACCACTTTAATCTCATCCCGCCGCATCATAACCAGACATTGAGCCTGATTGATCCGGATTGAGGTTTTGTGGTGGCCAGTCTGATGCGGAATCAAACCCAAATATGGACAATTCAATTAGTGATTTGAAAAATGGAGACTGTTTTTAACTATCCGGTACGGGTTTACTATCAGGATACCGATACCGGCGGCGTTGTATATCATGCGACTTATCTCAATTTCATGGAGCGTGCTCGTTATGAGTGGCTGCGTGAATTGGGGTTTGGCGTGGATGCGATGATTCAGTCGCACCGGACGATTTTCCTGGTCCGATCTCTCAATATCGAGTATTTCAAACCAGCCGTGCTCGATGATCTGCTGAATGTGACCGTGCGAGTCGCAGAGGTTGGCAGAAGTCGAATTGCATTGCAACAGCAAGTCATGCGTGAGCAAGGTACTTTGGTCAGTGCCACGGTTCATGTCGTATGTGTCGGAATGGATACATTTAAGCCGACAAGTCTACCGCTACCGCTTCGTCAAAAAATTGGAAAACCATCATGAGCACGGTCGTCACCCAGGATTTATCACTGTTTCACCTTGTCAGTAGCGCGAGCTTGCCCGTTCAATTGGTCATGCTGTTGTTGTTGATGGCCTCGTTGGTTTCTTGGTGGTTTATTTTCCGGAAAATGTTTGTCATCCGATATGAAGTCAAACAAACCGATGAGTTTGAAAATGTCTTCTGGAGAGGTGCGGATTTGAATGCGTTGTACCAGCGTGCCGCGGGTGCCCGCGATACGGCAAGCAGTATGGAGCGAATTTTTGAAGCGGGATTTCGCGAGTTTATCAAATATCAGCAGGGTGTGGACGTTGGCACCGTCATGGAGAGTACTCGTGGTGCCATGCGCGCAGTTTATCAGCGAGAAATGGATCGGCTGGAATCTCATCTTTCCTTTCTGGCGACAGTCGGATCGGTGAGTCCTTATGTCGGATTGTTTGGAACGGTATGGGGCATCATGAACGCCTTCAGAGAGTTGTCGAATATCAGCCAGGCTACGATTGCTCACGTTGCGCCCGGGATCGCCGAAGCCCTGATTGCGACCGCGATGGGACTATTCGCAGCGATCCCTGCCGTGGTTGCCTATAACCGTTATGCCAGCGATACCGGTCAGCTGGCAACTCGTTATGAGAGTTTTATTGAGGAAGTGTCCAATGTGCTGCAACGCCGAGTAGCTAAACCCCGTGACTTGACGAGCCATCTATGATCCAACGTCGCAGTAAGCGCCGGTTGATGAATGAAATCAATGTCGTGCCGTACATCGATGTCATGCTGGTTTTGTTGATTATTTTCATGATCACTGCCCCGCTCATGCATCCGGGCCAGGTTGAATTGCCTGAAATTGGCAAATCCTCCATTCCGCCAGTAGAACCTTTGGAGGTGATTATCGCCGCCGATGGACATCTGACGCTGCGTGACCGGGTCCGGGCCGGCGACGAGCGCAAGGTCAATCGTACTCAACTTGTGGAGGCGATCAAAGCCAAACAGGCGCAGAATGCCGAACAGCCTGTCGTGATCGCGGCGGACAAGAATGTTCGTTACGAGGAAGTGATCCAGGTGATGGATCTGCTGCAACAACAGCAGGTCAAGAAGATCGGGTTGCTGACAAAACCAAGATGAATGCTTGATAGATGATGCGCACGACAGCTTGGCGGGGTGAGGATATCATCGAACCGGGAAAATTACGGGCAGCGTTATTTTCCTGTCTGCTTCATATCGTTTTTTTGATCTTGCTGGTATTTGGATTTAACTGGAAAAGTGACGTGCCGGAAGCCATGCAGGTCGAGTTGTGGAGTGATCTGCCCCAACCGCAGCCTCAGCCTGTCAAGCCCGAGCCACTCGCGCCCAGGCCCGCGCCTGAACCTACCAAGCCCAGTCAAGCGCCGCAACCCGTTATCGCTCCCGCTCCTCCGCCTGCACACAAACCTGCGATTGCGATCAAAGAGAAAATGGAAAAGCCGATGCCGGTGAAGGAGCGTCCGAAGCAGCCTGACCCGGTCAAGAAGGAAGTTGCCAAACCGGAACCTGTCAAGGAGCCAGAGCCCAAGCCAGAAAAAGAGCCGCCTCAAAAGAATGAAGTCATGGCGCGTGAGAAGCAGCAGAAGGCTGAAGCGCTGGCGCGCGAAAAACAGCGGGAGCAGGAAGCCATGGCATTGAAAGCGGAGCAATCCAGAATCGCGGACGAGATTGCCAAATACAAAGCCATGATTCAGGCTAAGATCCGTAGCCGTATCGTCATGCCGCCTGACCTGCCAGGTAATCCTGTGGTTGAGTTTCGTGTCACATTATTGCCTGGGGGGGATGTGCTGAGTGTGTCTCTGCGCAAATCCAGCGGTTACGCGGCATTCGATGAGGCCGTGGAACGGGCGATATTCTTGGCCAAGCCATTGCCGCTGCCGCCGGATCAGCGTTTATTCAGGGCATTTCGAGATTTTAGTCTGATTGTCCATTATCGAGAATGAGCCTGGATTTACTCGGACGAGCGGGCATGGACATAATGGCGTATTCCTTTTATATCACCCTATGTTGGCTATAAAAATAGCGGTCAACTGAAAAATCCAGGATAATTTTTTAACTTAGTATTTTTTAGGCGATCTGCCATGATGATTGATTTGCGTAAATTATTTTGCTGCCTTTGTCTGTTGTTGTCGACCCATGGACCGTTGTATGCGGCACTTGACATCGAAATCTTTGGTGGTGGCGCAACCAAAATTCCGATTGCCATCATGCCGTTTGCGGCCGAGAGCAATCTACCCCAGCGCATCACGACCGTGCTGTCGGACGATCTGGAGCGTAGTGGATTGTTTAAGTTGGTCGATACCTTTGGACTGGTGCCGCATGATCTGGAACAGGTGAATTATGTCGACTGGCAGAACCGCGGTGCCAGCGCGCTCGTGATTGGCAATACTACCATGTTGCCGGACGGCCGAATTGAAGTACGCTTCCGTCTGTTGGATGTGGCCAAGCGGGTGCAGTTGGCCGGATTTGGCGGAACCGTGGGGCCTGACCAGTTGCGTGCTTTTGCGCATCGTATCGCGGACATCATCTATGAAAGCTTGACTGGTGAGCACGGGGTTTTCAGCACGCGCATTACTTTTGTCAGGAAACAGGGCAATCAGTACGCCTTGCAAGTGTCAGATTACGACGGTTTCAACGCGCGCTCGCTGATCGAGTACACCGAGCCCATTATTTCTCCTGCCTGGTCACCGGATGGCAGCAAAATAGCCTATGTTTCCTTTGAGAAGAAAAAGCCTGTTGTCTACGTGCAAACCCTGGCCACGCGTGAACGTAAGGCGGTCGCCAACTTCAAGGGCAGCAATAGCGCGCCAGCTTGGTCGCCGGATGGCAGTAAGCTGGCAGTGGTTTTGACGCTGCATGGCAGTTCCCAGATTTATCTGATAAATGCCGATGGCAGCGGTCTGCAGCGGTTGTCGCAAAGTCCTGGGATTGATACAGAACCGAGCTTTTCGCCTGACGGGCGGTGGCTGATATTCACTTCTGATCGTGGCGGCAGTCCGCAAATATACCGCATGCTGCTCTCTGGCGACCGGGCCGGCATGGCCGAACGGCTGACTTTTGAAGGCGACTACAATGTCAGTCCGCGCTATAGCCCGGATGGTAAAAGGTTTGTCTATATTCACCGCAATGCCGGCCGCTTCAATCTCGCCTTGCAGGAATTTCCAACGCGTCAAATGCAAATATTGACTGATTCCAGGTTCGATGAATCGCCCAGTTTTGCGCCCAATGGCCGCATGATTCTGTACGCAACGGAAATTAATGGACGTGGTATATTATCCATCGTTTCAAGCGATGGACAAGTCAGGCAACGCCTCTCGTCCGATAACGGGGATATCCGCGAACCGGTCTGGGGACCCTTGCTGAAACAACGGTAGTATCGGGACAAAGGCGCTCTCTGGGGAGAGATCAATTAATTTCAAAACGGTGGGAAATGAAAAAAATTTTGGGTGTAATGGTGGTCTGTCTGTTATCGGCCTGCGCAAGCCAGACGACGCAACCAACTTCAGATATTGAAGATCGCTCGCTAGGCGTTAGAGGAGGAGAAGGTGCAAGAGACGGCATGAGAACGGATGGATTCGGACTGAGTCCTCTTCAGGATCCGAACAATATACTGTCTCGTCGCAGTGTGTATTTTGATTTTGATAGCTTTTCGGTGAAAAGCGAGTATCGCGATTTGGTTCTTGCGCATGCGGCCTATCTGCGCAGCAACGCCAATGCCCAAGTCTTGCTGCAAGGCAACACAGACGATCGGGGGAGCCGTGAATACAATCTTGCCCTCGGACAAAAACGGGCGGATAGTGTTAGAAATATCATGTTGCTAGCCGGCGCGCGCGAGCAACAAATAGAAGCAGTCAGCCTAGGTGAGGAAAAACCGCGCGCACTAGGGCGCGACGAAACGTCCTGGGCCGAGAACCGGCGTACTGATATTCTTTATCAGGGAGAATATTGATGTACATGCGCGCTTTCGTTCTGTTGTTTTTGTTCGGTTGCAATGCCAGTTATGCTGGATTGTTCGGCGATTCCCAGTCGCGCGAGCAATTGCAGGCATTGCAGACGAAAGTGTCGGAGATGGAAGCGCGCATGCATCGCATGGAAGAAACCTTGATCGGCCAGTCACTCATCGAACTGCATACCCAGGCGGAAGCACTCAAAGTGGAATTGGGAAGATTACGGGGACAGATCGAGGTGCTGGAGGACGAGAATCGACTGCTGCGCAAACAACAAAAGGATTTTTATTTGGATCTGGATAGCCGCTTGCGCCAGCTGGAGCCTGATTCAACGGAGATTGTGCCATCGCCTTCCAAAGCTTCGGTGCCGCCGCCTGACCAGTCGACACCCTCGGCCGCCGCACCTGCCGTGAAAAAGGCAGCTGTTGCGCTGCAGGCACCCGATGCCATCCAGCGTGACAGTTATGACGCTGCCTATACCCGTTTCAAGAATGGCGACTATACCAGCGCGATTGCCGGTTTTGAAGATTTCCTGGAGCAGCATCCCCTGACCACGTTGGCGCCTGCTGCGGCCTACTGGATCGGAAACGCCCATTATGCATTGCGGGATTTCGAGCAATCAATCGCTGCCCAGCAACGGCTGATTGAAACTTACCCGGACAGTCCAAAAGCGCCGGATGCGCTGCTCAATATGGCGAGCAGCCAACTGGAAAGTGGTCAGAAATCTGCCGCCAGAAAAACACTGGAAAGCCTGATTGCCAGCTATCCCCATAGCGAGGCGGCACAAAAAGCCAAAAATCGCCTACCGTCTATCAAATAGCATAGACTGGCGGCAGGTCAAGGTTGCAAACGCCGCCTACGCATGATGGGCTACTGTCTCTGACTACATGCAGGGCGCATTTCATGCGCTATACAGAAACCGAAAATAATTCAAAAGCATATTTCTTTTTATACAAGCATCCAGCATGGATGCTTGTGATTTCCAATGATCCGTCCTGAATCCGCATGCTGCGCATTACCGAAATTTTTTATTCCCTTCAGGGAGAAACGAGCCGAGTAGGCTTGCCGACAGTATTCATCCGTTTGACTGGCTGTCCACTTCGTTGCCGCTATTGCGATACGAGTTATGCATTTTCTGGTGGGCAAACCATGAGTATTGCCGCAATCCTGGATGAGGTTGCAGCCTTTGCGCCGCGCTATGTGACCGTGACAGGCGGCGAGCCGCTGGCCCAGTCCAATTGCCGCGTTATGCTGACATCACTATGCGATGCTGGCTATTCTGTTTCCCTTGAAACCAGCGGCGCGCTTGATATTTCCCAGGTGGACCGGCGCGTGTCGAGAATTCTCGATATCAAGACGCCCGGTTCGGGTGAGGTTGACAAAAACCGATGGCAGAATCTCGATGATCTGACTGCGCACGATGAAGTGAAATTTGTGCTGTGCGACCAGGCCGATTATCACTGGGCTATGCAGATACTGCAAGACTTCAAACTGGATGCTAGATGCCCGGTGTTGTTCTCTCCCAGCCATCACGAACTCAAGCCGGCAGAACTCGCGAACTGGATTCTGCAAGACCGCTTGCCCGTGCGCATGCAGTTGCAGTTGCACAAGTTGTTGTGGGGCGAATGTGCCGGAAAGTAACACAATTCAAACATTTTTATGAGAAAAGCAGTGGTGCTCTTGTCTGGCGGAATAGATTCCGCTACAACGCTGGCGATCGCCCGTGCGCAAGGGTTTGCCTGTTATGCGCTGAGCATAGATTATGGTCAGCGGCATCGCTCGGAACTGGTGGCAGCCGCCAGAATAGGCGAATTTCTGCAAGCAAGCGGCCATCAATTTGTCCAGCTGGATTTGACAACTCTGGCTGCCTCGGCGCTGACCAATGCAACCATTGCCGTTCCGACGGATGGCGTCAGCGAGGGCATCCCGGTGACTTATGTGCCGGCGCGCAACACGATCATGCTGTCACTGGCGCTCGCCTGGGCGGAGGTATTGGAGAGCCGGGATATTTTTATTGGCGTCACCGCTGTGGATTATTCCGGTTACCCTGACTGTCGGCCTGACTATATCGCCGCCTATGAGAAAATGGCCAATTTGGCAACAAAGGCTGGAAGAGAAGGCGAGCCGTTTACGATACATGCGCCCCTGATTGATCTGTCCAAGCACGCCATTATCCGTTCCGGCATGAGGCTTGGCGTCGACTATGGCTTGACTGTATCCTGCTACCAGGCCGACGACGATGGACGCGCCTGCGGCCTTTGTGATGCCTGCCGCTTGCGCCGGGCAGGATTTGAAGCAGCGAATGTGCCTGATCCGACGCGTTACCGGCAGGGTTAACAGCATCATGCCGGCCGGTTAATTTTTCCGGCTACGCTGGATGCATATACCCAGCTTTTTCACGCCTTGGATGACGTCCAGTTTGGCGGCACTCACTTTTACCCAGGGAGAGTTGAATTCTGTCAGAATCATTTGGGCAATGTTTTCCGTGAGTGTTTCGAGCAAGGAGAAATGCTGATTGCTCAGCATGCTATTGATCCGTTCGGTCACTAGTGAATAATCCAGTGCATCGTCAATATGATCGGTCTGGCATGCCCGGCTGGAGGGCAGGGCAATTTCGAGGTCGAGCTCAATTGTCTGGGGAATTTTTTTTTCCCATGGGTAGATACCGATTAACGTTTGAGTTCTGAATTCTTTGAGAAAAATAATATCCATCTATGGATCCTGAGCTGGCTTGCAATGATTGGTAACAATTTGTTTGAGAGCAATTTTAGTCTATTTATAGGGGTGTTAGCATTCTGATGATTACGCTGAGTCTGATTCTGGCCGCTTATTTGCTGGGCTCGATTCCATTTGCCATGGTGGCCAGTCGCCTGTTTAAGCTGCCGGATCCGCGCAGCTACGGCTCCCATAATCCTGGCGCAACCAATGTGTTGCGCTCGGGCAGGAAAGGGGCTGCTGTCGTAACTTTGATGGGTGATGCCGGCAAGGGGTGGGTGGCGATCATTGCGGCCAACTATTTCAGCCAATTATGGGGACTGGGGAGTGAAGTGGTGGCGGGTATGGCGCTGGCGGTGTTTCTTGGGCATTTGTTTCCAATTTTTCTCGGTTTTAAAGGCGGGAAAGGGGTTGCGACATCGGCGGGCGTGCTGTTAGGACTGCATCCCGGATTGGGCGTCTTGACCATTCTGACTTGGGTGATTGTTGCGCTGATTTCGCGCATTTCATCTTTGTCCGCATTGCTGTCGGCTTTGCTGGCCCCGCTATACGCTTTCTACATATTGGGCGAGGGGTTGGTGACAGGGGCGGTCCTGATTGTATCCATCCTGCTGATAACGCGGCATCGATCGAATATCGCCAATTTAATGGCTGGCAAGGAAACGCGCATTGGCAAGGGTGGTTAATAACAGCAGGCGCGCATGCATCAATCCAGGAAAGGCGATGAAAGTCGATCCATCCGGAAAACAGAATAAAAGTCTATTTTAGGCAGATTCAAGATGCCAGCGCGCTTTGACCGTAAAGCTATCGGCTGTACGGGGCGCGCCGTTGATATGTTGCAGGCGCAGGGCGCCTGCCAGTGCAATCATTGCGCCGTTATCGGTGCAGAATTCAAGCTCAGGAAAGAAAACGGTGGCGCCCAACGCAGTCAGGCGATGGCGCAGTTTCTGGCGCAATTGTGCGTTGGCGCCCACTCCGCCGGCTACTACCAACTGTTGCAAACCGGTCATTTCCAGTGCAGAGAGCGATTTTTCGACCAGCACATCCGTTACTGCATCTTCAAAGGCCCGGGCAATGTCCGCATGGGTCTGGGGGGTTGCCTTATGCTTGCTGATCAGGAGGGCGACTGCCGTTTTTAAACCGCTGAAGCTGAAATTCAGATCCCCGCTACGTAGCATGGGCCGTGGAAGCTTGAACCGGCCCGCTTGTCCCTGAGTTGCCAGCTTGGCCAGGGATTGACCGCCGGGATAGCCGAGACCGAGCAATTTTGCTGTTTTGTCGAATGCCTCGCCTGCTGCATCATCAACGGTTTCGCCCAGCAAGCGATATTGGCCGATTCCGTCCACCTGCATCAGCTGGGTGTGTCCGCCAGAGACGAGCAGGGCGACGAAGGGAAAACCGGGCGCGGGTTTGGATAACAGCGGAGACAAAAGGTGGCCTTCAAGATGATGAATATTCAGTACCGGAATGCCGAGTGCAAAAGCCAGGGCGGTGCCAATGCTAGCACCCGTTAACAGCGCGCCGGCGAGCCCCGGTCCCTGGGTGTAGGCGATGGCGTCAATGTTTGGCAAGCAGACATTGGATTGCCTGAGAACCTGCTTGATGAGCGGGAGTGTGCGGCGGATATGGTCGCGCGAGGCCAGTTCAGGGACCACGCCGCCATATTCACTATGCATTTCAATTTGAGAATGCAGTGCATGGCTCAAAAGTCCTTGCTCAGTGTGATATAGGGCAACACCCGTTTCGTCACATGAAGTTTCAATGCCCAGTACGATCATAGTTCAGATTTTCCAGAAAGGAGGCGTTGTCGTGAAACATGCTTTTAGAAAAAGCTGATTGGTGCTATATTAGCAAGCTTTTGTGGACCCAGTCTAAAATGCTGGCCTGGTGATTGACTAACTAAAGGAGACCGAAAGGAAGCAATATTTTATGACAACAGTAAAAATCAAGGAAAATGAACCATTTGAAGTCGCAATGCGGCGTTTTAAACGTTCCATTGAAAAAACAGGATTACTGACTGAATTGCGCGCCAGAGAATTTTACGAGAAACCCACAGCGGTCCGTAAACGTAAGCATGCTGCTGCCGTGAAACGTACCTACAAGCGTTTGCGTAGCCAGATGTTACCCCCCAAATTATATTGATTTCGTTTACTTTTCACAAAGTAAACCTTGATCTTTTCGCAAGCCATGAATTTAAAGCAAACAATCGCTGAGGATATGAAAGCGGCTATGCGTGCAGGCGATGCCAGGCGTCGTGATGCGCTTCGTCTATTGCAGGCCGCCCTGAAACAGCGAGAGGTCGATGAGCGGATAGAGCTGGATGATGCTGCGGTGATCAGTGTGATCGAAAAAATGCTCAAGCAACGCAAAGATTCGATTGCCCAATACGAAGCGGCGCAACGCCAGGATTTGGCAGAGATCGAGAAATTTGAAATGGATGTGCTCAAGGTCTACATGCCGGAAGCGTTGAATGATGCCGAGCTCGATGTGATCGTGAACGAAGCAATCGCCTCGGTTGAAGGCATGGCACCGCAAAAAATGGGGCAGGTTATGGCCTTGCTCAAAACCAAGCTGGCCGGGCGGGCGGATATGGCGAAAGTCTCTGCACTGGTCAAATCAAAAATTGCAGGCTAGCTTGAGCGTTTTTTGATACCTGTTTTTTTCGAGCGGCGGCATGCGACAGGTCAAGCCATGCTCATGGTGTTGCTAGCATGCTTCGGTGAGATTTCATTTTTCCAATAAATGATTGAACAATCGTTTATTCAGGATCTGCTCGCTCGCATCGATATCGTCGATGTGGTCGCGCGTCATTTGCCACTCAAAAAAGCAGGCGCCAATTTTACGGCGTGTTGTCCCTTTCATAATGAAAAAACACCCTCTTTCACAGTAAGTCCCTCCAAGCAGTTTTATCATTGTTTTGGCTGCGGCCGGCATGGGAATGCCATCAATTTCTTGATGGAGCATGGCGGCATGAGCTTTGTCGAGGCGGTTGAGAGTATTGCAGCCCATGCGGGTGTGCAAATTCCAGCAAATACTGAGTCATTCGGCGTTGCTGCCGTGCCAGCCAGTGCTGACAAAGCCGGCGCAACTGCCAGCAACGCACCCATTTCGTCAACGCTCCATGAGCGGATGGAAGTTGCAGCCAAATATTATCGCGAGCAGCTCAAGCAATCTGAGTTGGCCATCGATTATCTTAGACAGCGCGGCGTATCGGGTCAAACTGCCTTGCGTTTCAGTATCGGTTACGCACCGCCGGGCTGGCAAAACCTGTCTGCCGTTTTTGCAGATTATCCAGTGCATGACACCGAGCATGCCCTGGTGAAAGCGGGGTTGGTTGTCGGCCACGAGGGAAAAAAAAGCTATGATCGCTTCCGTAACCGGATCATGTTCCCCATTAAGGGCCAAAAGGGGAAAATTGTGGGTTTCGGCGGGCGAGTGCTGGATGGCAGTGAGCCGAAGTATCTCAATTCTCCGGAGACACCTCTATTTACCAAGGGGCGTGAACTTTATAATCTGGTATCTGCCGGTGCAGCAATCAGGCAGTCGGGGCGGGTTGTCGTGGTGGAAGGGTATATGGATGTCGTGATGTTGGTGCAGCACGGCATCGAGAATGTGGTGGCTACATTGGGCACGGCGACCACATCTGTGCATGTCCAGAAGCTGATGCGCTACACCGACGAAATAGTCTTTTGTTTCGACGGGGACGAGGCCGGTAAAAAGGCGGCCTGGCGAGCACTGGAAAACAGCCTGGCGCAGCTCAAGGACGGAAAGGATATCAAGTTTCTGTTTTTGCCTGAAAAGGAAGATCCTGATAGCTATGTTCGCGCACATGGTAGATCGGCGTTCGAAGCGCAGATTGAGAGAGCGTTGCCATTGTCGCTGTTTTTGTGCAACGAATTATCCCGGCGGGTGGATTTGGGCACCAGCGAGGGCCGTGCCAGATTGGTTCAGCAGGCAGGGCCGTTGCTGTCACAGATTACCGCTCCCGTGTTTGCTTTTATGCTGATGAAGCGTTTGTCGGAGCTTGCCGGGATAGAGCCGAGTCAGCTGGCCGTATTTCTAAAATTTAAGCATAAAAACCTATTGCCCGCCGCGCCGCCTCGTCGCCCAGCTGTCTCGCGGCCATTGTCGGTCACTCCCTGTCGCCGGCTGATCCAAATACTGTTGCATGACGTGGCTTATGTCAAAAAAATTGACAGCGATTTGTTGGCGGCGAGAGGTGAGGGCAATGATGAAATGGCGTTATTGGCTGCGCTGATTGAGTTCTTGCAGGCTTCTCTAGTGCCTGTTGATGAGCTGACCCCGGCGATGCTTTCGGCGCATTTTGATCAAACCCCTTATCGGACATTGCTGGATCAGATCGTGAGCGATACCCCCATACAGGAAGCTGATTGGGATATCGAGGCAGAATTCATGGGGGGGGTTGCGAGGCTGCGGGAGGGGCAGCGCAAATCGAGAATGACCGAGTTGCATAGCAAACCGCTTCATCTGCTAACGCCAGAAGAAAGAAAGGAATTACAGCGATTGTCCGTTTCCTGACCAGATCTTTTGGTGGTAGAATAGAAAGGCGTTTGGTTGTGCAGATTCATGTGCGTCAAAATTATTGATGGCGGGAGATAAATGTGTTGCGCCCGGATTTGTCACGTCAATCCAGAGAGTCAAGGGGTGTGCGCGGCGGATGGCGATAATTTTGGTATAATACAAGGTTATCGGTTTGACTTGTCCTCTTACTTGATAGGTGCCCGGTATGGTGAAAGCGAAAGTGACAGAGCAAGCGGATAAAAACACTGTAGGAGCTTCTGCAAGAAAGAAAAAAACACGAAACGGCAATTCGCGCAAAACCAATCTTGGAAATGGAACTAATGCTGCGGAGGGCGGTACTAATGCTCGCATGGCGCAGTTGCAGCTTGGGGCTGCTGGCAATGAATCCATCAGAACTGTCACGCTAGATCATGGTCATACGGTTCTTGTGAAACAAGATAGACCGTTTCTTCATGGAGAAGAAGTGGATAAACCGGAATTGGTTAAAAAGGTCTCTCAAAATATCAAAGTGAACAAAAAACCTAAAAGCAAACTATCAGATAAACAAGTCAATGATTTGACAGAGGGCGCTTTGTCAGCAGCGCAGGGTGATGACTTGGAAATACGCAGAATGCGTCTGAAAAAGTTGATCACGCAAGGCAAGGAGCGCGGTTACCTGACTTATGCCGAGATCAACGATCATTTGCCCGATGATATGCTGGAAGCAGATCAGATTGAAAGCATCATCAGCATGATCAACGATATGGGTATTTCGGTCCACGACGAGGCGCCCGATGCCGAGGCCCTGCTCATGTCTGATGCCACCACCGCTGTCACAGATGAGGATATTGTCGAAGAGGCCGAGGCGGCGCTTTCCAGTGTGGATTCCGAGTTCGGGCGTACGACTGATCCCGTACGGATGTATATGCGCGAGATGGGCTCTGTGGAATTGTTGACCCGGGAAAGTGAAATCGAGATTGCCAAGCGCATTGAAGACGGCTTGCGGCATATGATTCAGGCGATTTCTGCCTGTCCGACCATTATAGAAAATATACTCCAGCTGGCCGCTGATGTGGAAAATGACCGGCTGCGTGTGGATGAATTGGTGGATGGTTTTCTGGATGACGATACATCGGAAATCCTGGGCAAAGACGTGTCCGAGTCTGAAGAATCGCTGGATCAGGATTTTGATTCCGACGATTCCGATGACGAACAGATCTCCACCGCTAGCGCCGACATGGCCAAGATGAAAAGCGACGTGCTCGAACGTTTCGCGGTGATTCGTCAGGCTTATGACGAAATGCAGAAAATTATCACCAAAAAAGAAGACGGGCGTCAGGACAAGAAATACAAGGCACTGCAGGAAAAGATTTCCACCGAGCTCATGGCGATGCGTTTCTCTGCCAAGATGGTTGAGAAACTATGCGATACCCAGCGGGGAATCGTCAATGATATCCGCGGTTGCGAACGCAAAATTGCCGAATTGTGTGTAAGCCGTGCGGGGATGCCGCGCAATCATTTCATCAAGACATTTCCTGGCAATGAAACCAATATAGATTGGATCGGGGCGGAAATAGAAGCAGGAAAAAACTATAGCCAGTCCCTGGAGCATTTCCGGCCTGCGGTGATGGAGCAGCAGCAAAAAATGCTTACTCTCCAGGAGCAGGCAGGTATTCCGATCAAGGAATTGAAGGAAATCAACCGTCGTATGACGACCGGCGAGGCCAAAGCGCGCCGGGCCAAACGTGAAATGACGGAAGCCAACTTACGGTTGGTGATTTCGATCGCCAAGAAATACACCAATCGCGGATTGCAGTTCCTGGATCTCATCCAGGAAGGCAATATTGGCTTGATGAAGGCAGTCGATAAATTCGAGTATCGGAGAGGATATAAATTTTCTACCTATGCAACTTGGTGGATCCGTCAGGCTATTACGCGCTCGATTGCCGATCAGGCCCGGACGATCCGTATTCCCGTGCATATGATCGAAACGATTAACAAAATGAATCGTATTTCCCGTCAGATCCTGCAGGAAACCGGGCAAGAGCCCGAGCCAGCAATCCTGGCGGAAAAAATGGAAATGCCGGAAGAAAAAATTAGAAAAATTCTCAAGATTTCAAAAGAGCCTATTTCTATGGAAACCCCGATTGGTGATGATGAGGATTCTCATCTGGGGGATTTCATCGAAGATGTCTCTACTATGGAACCCGGCGATGCGGCAGTTTATGCTGGCTTGCGAACTGTTACCAAAGATATTCTGGATTCACTTACTCCCAGAGAGGCCAAAGTTCTGCGTATGCGCTTTGGTATTGAGATGAATACTGACCATACCCTGGAAGAGGTTGGGAGGCAGTTCGACGTAACGCGTGAACGGATTCGCCAGATTGAAGCTAAAGCCCTGCGTAAACTGAGGCACCCTGCTCGATCCGATCGCTTGCGTAGTTTCTTGGATAGCGGGAATTCATGATTTTTCAAGTTATTGTAGAATCTGAAGGTAAGTAAAAACTTATAGATTGATCGGGTCTGTAGCTCAGTTGGTTAGAGCAGGGGACTCATAATCCCTTGGTCGTAGGTTCAAGTCCTACCAGACCCACCAAATAAACAAGAGGTTAGAGAATTTCTCTAGCCTCTTTTTTCTTGTGCGCCCAGCATGGA
>NZ_JBEUDO010000035.1:0-30726 GCF_050584665.1 Nitrosomonas sp. ANs5 | reverse complement strand
CTAGCACGACCTAACCTTACTCGTTAGCCTTGCCTGCACGTGGGTGACCCAGATGCGCTGGTTGTTGAAGTGGGGGGTGAGGTGGTCATCGCTGCCAGACTGCTCGCTGCTGCCATCCGTCGGGGAAGCCCAATCGATCAAGTCGCACTCTCGGGTGTTGCGCAAGAAGGTCAGCCAGTCGCTCGCCCCATCGGCTGCCAGGCGCGACTACGCGAAGCAGGGCCTCGATCATGACGGCCTGGGCATAAAAGCGCGTCGTGTCCTGAAGGTCATCCGCCAAGTGCCGGGCGGCAACCGGCTTGATGGTGTAGACACGATTCCACAGCCGCTGATGGTGTGCGGCCAGATTGCGCACATAGGACAGTGCATGCAGCCACGAGCCGAACACGGCCCCGTCGAGGCCGAAGGCCTTGGCGATGGGTTTCTGGTTCTGGCGCGTCAGGTTTTTGAACGCATGGGAAACGGTGCCAAACGATAACGTTTCGAAGACCATCCACGAGGGCGGCAGCTCTGGCTCGCCGTATTTGTCGTAGTAGTGCTTGATGAAAATCTGGCGCATGGCGGCACGCGCGCTGTCGTGGCCAATGTCATCCTTCACGCGGCTGATGAACTGGGTATGCCTGAAACTGGGCACAAAATGCGCCGCCGCCATGAACCAGTGTGGCCCATGCAATTCGCTCATCGTTTGCGAGAGCAGCGCCCGAACAGCGACCTCGATGCGTTCGACCGCATCCATCACGGCCAGACGCAGCTTGCGGTCAAAAACGTAGAGATCGAGCATATCATCGAAGGTGGTGCCATCGAGGAAGCGGTGCAATCCATTCGCGTTGTAGGTCACCTGGAGCGGCAGCGCGTAGCCAGCCAGCCGGTAGTAACCCACGAAACGCAGGTAGTGCCGGGCAACCTCGTCGTCGGCGACCACCAGCCCACGTTGCTTGAGCAGCGCGATCTGGGCGCCGACATCGATGGCAGGTTTGGTGAATTTCATGGGCAATAAAAAACCCGCCGGGGTGCGCTTGCATGCAGAGGCGTGGCGGGTGTTGTTAGGGGAAGTATACGGGAATTGAGTGCTTCGTCAAGTTCAAAGTGGCAACAGTAAAGTGGCAATAGGGTCAGGTCTTTTTCTGATGTACATCAGGTCGGTGAAAAAAGTGGTGGGTTAGAAAAAAGCCTTGAGAATCAAAGTAACAATTCCGCCCAGTACCAGTCCTATCATCCATTTGATCACGAGCAATTCCCGCTCAATCCGATTGACATCCACCTTGGTGGCTAACTGCGATTCCATTGCTTCAGACAAAGCAAGCGCAAGCGCCTCAGCTTCAGCCTTTGCCTGTGCTTCTGGTACCCCGGCAGCTTTGAGCCGCTCCACAAATTTCAGTGTGTCAAAAGTTACGGTTGCCATATGAATGCTGTGGATTAATGATTGATAGAGCAATATAACACAAGGGCTGTGGTTGGGGCGGGTTTGAGAACCTCAATACGAATGCAAACCACGAATGGACACCAATCCACACGAATTTTTATTGATAAGGCTGACTTTATTTGATGTATGGCATGCAGCGGGGTAAATGATTGCTGTTTGACCTGGCGGCAGATGTAATACAACCACGGTGGTTTTTAATATTCGTGTGGATTGGTGTTCATTCGTGGTTCCTAGAAAGAGAAGGGGTCAAGAGAAGGGGTCAGATCTTGCCTAAATGTATGGCTGATCAGCTAAAAGGATGGTAGGTTGGGGTGAGCTTGTGAATCCCAATGCGAATGCAAACCACGAATGGACACGAATGCACACGAATTTTTATTGATAAGGCTAACTTTATTTGATGTATGGCATGCAGCGGGGTAAATGATTGCTGTTTGACCTGACGGCAGATGTAATACAACCATAGTGGTTTTTAAGTATTCGTGTGGATTGGTGTTCATTCGTGGTTCCAAGAGGTTGCAAGCACAGAAGAGGCGCCAGATCTTGCATTAACTTATTCTTGGTTAATGGAATTAATTCAAGCCGGTTTGAGCATTGATATCGGGCATTTCGCGCGTCTCTTGACGTAGTAAGGACTATTTCTTACCATGTCATTTCACTCTGATTTATAGGAGGTTCGTATGCCTGTTATTCGCGAAGTCGCTACCATCACGTCCAAGGGACAGATCACATTGCCCAAGTCCATCCGTCAGGCCTTGGGTGTGGACGTGGGGGGCAAGGTCGCATTTGATTTCACGGGCGACTGCGTGATCGTGACGCGTGTGCCTGACGCATCTCACGAAGATCCGGCTATCGGCAGTTTCCTGGCTCTCTTGGAAAAAGACATTCAGTCCGGCCGTCACGTCACAACCCTGCCCGATGACTTGGCGCGCTCGATGCTCGCTGCGCTCGGCAGGCGGGTGGATCTGAACGAAGATATCGAGGGCAGCGTAGCGCTGTGATTCAGCGGCACGGGTGGACTCTGCTGTTCCACGATTGCTTGGCCGAGCAGCTTCAAAGACTGAATGCCGCTGCTTCTCGCGCGAAAGCGCAAGATCCAGAGGGTTTCGAATCCAACGCCAGTGTCAAGCTGTTTGCCGCGTTGGCGGAATTAATCTTCGAGTCGGTTCCAAGCGATCCGAACCGGGATGAGTACCGGCAAGGCAACACCATGGGTCCAGCGTTTCGGCATTGGCGCCGGGCCAAGGTTGGGCGGCGCTTTCGGCTGTTCTTTCGCTTTGATTCCAAGGCCAAGCTCATCATTTTCGCCTGGGTGAATGACGAGAACACCTTGCGTTCTTCAGGTGCCAAAACCGATCCTTATGCGATCTTTCAGAAAATGCTCAAGTCGGGCCATCCACCTGATGACTGGGATGCATTGCTGACTGCCAGCAAGTCCGGCTGGAAACGCTAAATCGTAAAAAATCGACCAAGGAACAGAGGGGCCGGATCTTGTGTCAGGCTTGCGAGCCCTAACCACGAATGGACACGAATGCACACTAATTTTTATTGATAAGGCTGGCTTTATTTGATGTATGGCATAAAGCAGAGTAAATGATCGATATCTGAGCTGGCAGCAGATGCAATACAACCACAGTGGTTTTTAAAATTCGTGTGGATTCGTGTTTCTAATCAACCATTAATAGCATGGAGAAGGAAAACTGTGGGGGCACAGTTGTGCCTGCTGCTGTTTTCCAAAGGTTGGGCTACTAGGAGGCTGTCCGAGAATAGACAGATCTACTGCGGACGAACCTGCCAGGCTGGATTTTCCGATCCTTTTCGTTGAATAGAACCACTATTCGCCTCAAATGATCGAAAAATCCCGCTCAGCCAGCTTCGCCCTCGCTACGATCGCTATTCTCGGACAGCCTCCTAGACGAATGTCGCTGCCGAGACGCCGAACCGTTTGCTCAGGGCTCGTACCTGACGGATATTGAGCTCGCGCTTGCCGGCCAGAATCTCTGACACTACGCCTTGGCTACCAATCTCGGGCAGGTCGCTTTGTTTTAAACCGTGCTGCGCCATCAAGAATTTCAGGGCGTGCGCGCCAGTGGTCTCGGGTAGTGGGTGGTGTTCGGCCTCGTAGTCTTCGATGAGATCGCCTACTATGTCGACCAGGCCCATGGCGGGATGGTTCTCGTCGCCTTGGGTTTCGTCGAGCAGGGCTTCGAGTATTTCGGTCATCCGCGCGTAGTGGGCTTGGTCACGGATAGAGGTGATGCCGGTGGCTGCACGGAACTGCTCCCAGAGCGGGAGCAGGCTCTTCACATTGATGGACGCATTCATGATTACCAGGTTCCTTTGTCGTAGTCACGGTGGGTGAGTACCGCTTTGATGTACACGATCTGCTTTCCAAACCGGATATAGGCGATCAGCCGGTATTTGTTGCCGCCGATGTCGAATACCGCCAACTCGCCGACCTTATCTACTGTATTGAAGACGGCCTTGAGTTCAGCCCAGTTGGCAAACCGGTTCTTTTCAATCACCCGCCGCCAGCCCTGCAAGGGCACTTCGGCCTGTGGATGGCTGGTAGCAAAGTCTCGCAGGGCGCTGTTGCTGATAATCTTCATGATACCAGTATATCTCATAATGAGATGAACGCAAATCGAAGTGATAGCGCGGCGTAGGTGTCTGATCTTGCGTTAACGCATTCCTGGTCAGAGCCGTAGGTTGGGGTGAGCTTGCAAGCCCCAATAACGAATGCTAACCACGAATGGACACGAATCCACACGAATTTTTATTGATAACGCTGGCTTTATTTGGTGCATGACATACAGCTGGGTAAATGATCGATATCTGAGCTGGCAGCAGATGCAATACAACCACGGTGGTTTTTAAAATTCGTGTGGATTCGTGTCCATTCGTGGTTGCCCTGGTATGGCCTGCGCCAGGATAACTCTCCCGGCACTCAGCCCTTTTCAGTGAATATTTCCGAAACTGATATTGCCGTCGTTCTTGAGAAACTCCAGATCGAGTTCACCATTCGGCGCTGCCGCCGGTGCCGTTTGGGCCTGTGCATGGGCCTGGGCCAGTTTGCCGAGTTTTGCCAGGTGTTGCATCGACAGCAATTGGCAATAAGCCACCGGCAAAGCGCCGGTTTTGCGCAATTCGGCGAAGGCTTCTTCCGGCAATGCATTCAATGCGGCTTCATCGATACGATGCAGTCCTTCGATGTTGCGCTCACCCGATTCAGTCTTCACCTTGATCGGCCATGGCTGGATCAGATCGTGTTTTTGCAGCACGGCACAAATTCGAACGGTTGCTTCGCGGTTGGCCTGCACATGCTCCAGGAAATTCAAGACATCCGCGACGGATTTTGAAGGGGTGCCGTCATCGTTGAAGAATAACTCGCCTTCCGCATCCGAAAGCAGGCCGCTTTCCTCATCGATACACAGCACCTGTTGGCCATTTTCCGTATTGGCCAGAGCGAACGGAAAGCTGCGGTAGGCAGCCGGAACGTAACCAGCAAGCCAGCGGCCATCCGGGGCGACCAGCAGATTCTTGCCGGGCGCCAGCCCCTGCATGGCCACCAGCGAAAAAGTCTGATCGGCCGCAATGAAACCGATCGGCAGATGCATGACGGCACTCGGCAACTCCTTCACGACCAGCGACGCCACCGCATCGGAAGCGGCGAACTGGTAAGAGGCGAAACGCTGCCAGCGCTTGGTGGTGTGGTGGGTTTTGGAAACTACTTGATAATTAGGCATATCTTCTCCTGTGTAACCTTTCTGGCTGGAATGAAAACAACGTTGCCAATCAAGGCATGAATAGCCAGTATACCCGACTGCTTCTTCCAGACGCCACCCGCCCAGGTATCGGTGAGCGCTTCATCGGTCCTCAGAAGCTGTTTGGAAACGTCAATGCCAGGTCAGTTTGCGCATCGCTTTGGCAGCTATGGCGATAGGGTTGCCGAAAAGCATCTGGATGGCCACGGCCCGTTGGGCATCGCCAAGATGATGGTTGAAATTGCGGATGACCATTGTTTTCTGCCGTCTTTGCGTGCGCAGCGAAGCAATCCAGCCGGGTGATTCCTGGAATCGGTGGCAGAAGTTATGTTTCAGGTTTCGCGATCGGGTTTGTTGGCTGCGGGAGGCGGGCTGGCAAGGTGTAGGAATTTGGCGATGCGCATCAGCAAGCCTTTGAGCAGGGCCCATAATTTGGGCAGCAGCCAGATGGCCAGGCCGATGAATGCGATGAACAGTCCGAGAAAGATCAGGGGATGATTGAGGGCAGCCCATAACCCGGCAAACACCATTGCATCTTCGCTGAGGGAGGCTGTCCAGTTGGAAGCGGGTTCGGGGGAAGTGTTGATCATCAGGCGTGTGCCGGCCTTGGTGGCATGGCTGGTAGCCGCGGCGCTGCCACCGAGGATGCCGGCCGTGATTTCCATCGCGGTCGATACATCGCCGACTGCACCGGCAGCCAGCATCGCGCCGGCCGGTATCCGGACGAAGGTATGCGCGGCATCCCAGACGCTGTCCAGGCCGGGTATTTTATCGGCGAAGAATTCGATCAGGTACATGACGCCTGCGGCGCCGATGACCAAAGGATTGGCGAGTATCGTCAGTTCGTCGGGCAGTGTGATGTTTCCGGTGGCGGCGCCAAGGCCGAGCATCAGCAGCGCGGCATACAGGTTGATGCCGCTCGCCCAGGATGCGCCCATGGTGAGCGCGAGGGTGGCGATCAGGGTATCGTAACTTTCCATGGCATGATTGAGGATTGTGGGTTATTTCAGCAGGCGCCGGGCCTGCAGACCGGCACCGAGCAGGCCGGCCTTGCGGTTCATGATGACATGCACCGGGATTTCTTCGAGCAGGGATCTGAAGCGTCCCTTGTTGCGGAATGCCTCGATGAAACCGGGTTGCTTCAAAATGTCGATGATATAGGGCGCGATGCCGCCGCCAATGTAGACGCCGCCCCGGCACAGGCCGGCCAGCGCCAGATTGCCTGCATAGGCGCCATAGATTTCGCTGAATAACTGGAGTGCCTGCAGGGCGGTCGGGTGTTGGTGCTCGAATGCCAGGTGTGTGACAGTCGCGCCGTCGTCGGTATCGAGCGCGATGCTTTTCAGTTGCAGATCCTCGGTGACGCGTGTTTGCAGAAAATTGAAGATATGGGTCAATCCTTGTCCGGATAGTATCCGTTCGACCGAGACATGGGTATGCTTGGTCAACAGGTACTGCAGGAATTCGATCTGGAGCGGGTTGAGCGGTGCAAAATCAATATGTCCGGCTTCGGTGGCAAGTGGCTGGAAGTGTTGATCCTGCCGCAGCAGCCAGGCGACACCCATGCCAGTGCCCGCACCCAGAATGACGCGCATGGCGTCCGGGAAGGGTTTGCCGGCTTGCAGGGTGACGAGATCGTCTGTCGTCAGAATCTCGATCGACAAGGCCGCCGCCTCGAAATCGTTGAGGATTTGCACGGCTGGAATCGAGAACTGCCTGGCCAGCTGGGCTGCGTCCATCACCCAGGAAAGATTGGTCAGTTCCACCCGCTGCGCGACGATCGGCCCGGCCACTGCCAGGCAGAGCGCGGCGGGTTGGCACTTGGCGCGCTGCAGGAAGTCGCTGAAGATGTCCTCGAAATGTTGATGGGCGCGGCTGTCATAGCGGTATTCGCAGACCGGTTCGAGGTGTTGCCCCTGTAGCCGTGCGGCATGCAACAGGGTTTTGGTTCCACCGATGTCGCCGTAGATCAGATATTGAGTCATGGGTTATTCCATATTCGGAAGTTGCGGCAGTCTTGCCGATGGTAGCAAATCCTGCAATGACGAGTACAATAGATGCTTTATTTTCTGACGATAATACGCCAGCAAGCCGTCTTTGTGGGGGAACCACGAATGGACACGAATACACACGAATGATTGGGTGGGGGTGTTTGCTTTATTTGTTTTAATCATGAGGTGGGTGGATGGGCGATAGCCGGTCTGGTTCTGGTTGAAGTCAAGCCGCAGCAGTCAGTGTAGGGTGCACTCGTGCACCATCAAACATCCGGCCCACGGCGGCCAGCCGTCGCGCAGCAAAAGCCGGTGCACGGGTGCACCCTACGGGGTGGCTGTTCTGCTACTGGTTTTGATAACCACGAATGATTGGGTGGGGGTGTTTGCTTTATTTGTTTTAATCATGAGGTGGGTGGATGGGCGATAGCCGGTCTGGTGCCGGTTGAAGTCAAGCCGCAGCAGTCAGCGTAGGGTGCACTCGTGCACCGTCAAACACCCGGCCCACGGCGGCCAGCCGTCACACAGCAAAAGCCGGTGCACGGGTGCACCCTACGGGGTGGCTGTTCCGCTACTGGTTTTGATAACCACGAATGATGTGGTGGGGTAAATGATTGGTAACGGGACAAATTTCAGACATCATGCAGCCAAAATGATTTTGAAAATTCGTGTGCATTGGTGTGCATTAGTGGTTGTTTGGAAGCGAATGGTGTGGACGCATCGAGGGTGGGTTACCGAATGACAGTCAAGCGTTGGGGGTATTGTGACAGGAATCAATAGCGCAAGTGATTTGCTGCTGAAAAGCACGCATCTGGAAATCGATCAAGTCGTGGCGGAGTTGCGCGCCGTGCGCACGGCTTCTCTGGAACAGCGGCAGGGCCATCTTCGGCCGCCCAGGTTGCCTTCACGCAAGATTCTGGCCGGGATCGCGGAAGGGTTGCGTGCAGCCTTGTTTCCCAACCGGCTGGGACCGGCGGATTTGGCTGCTGAGGGAGTCGATCATTATGTCGGTCACACCCTGAATTCAACATTGCGTGCCTTGCTGGTGCAGATTCAGCATGAGCTGCATTTCATTTCGGGTACCGAACATCTCGACAAGGCAGGGCATGAACAGGCCACCGCCATCACGCAGGCATTTGCCAAGCGCCTGCCCGAGATTCGCAGATTGCTGGATGACGATATCGTGGCGGCTTATGAAGGCGATCCTGCCGCGCATTGTATCGATGAGGTGCTGGTGTGCTATCCCGGTATTGCCGCCATTACCTATTATCGCCTGGCGCATGAGTTATACCAATTGGGCGTGCCCCTGATTGCGCGCATGATATCGGAGATCGCGCATTCGATGACCGGGATAGAGATTCATCCCGGTGCGCAGATCGGGCGGCGCTTCTTCATCGACCACGGCACTGGGGTCGTGATCGGCGAGACAACCATTATCGGCAACAATGTCCGTCTGTATCAGGCGGTGACATTGGGTGCCAAGCGTTTTCCGGTGGACGAGCATGGTTCGCTGGTCAAAGGCATCGCCCGCCATCCGATTGTCGAGGACGATGTGGTCGTTTACGCCGGGGCGACGATCTTGGGGCGGATCACGATCGGGCGCGGTTCCACGATCGGCGGAAATGTCTGGCTGACGCGCAGCGTGCCGCCCAACAGCCAGATTACCCAGGCACAGATGCGAACGTAATCGCCGCTGCCGGCTGTCTGAATCGGTGGGTGGTGATGCTCAGCGTACAAACATGCCGCGCGCGCCCATCGGGTCGCCGCGTTTTCCGCCGGGCGTGAAGGCGTCGAACAGCAGGCGCAGGCCGATTTGCCCCCATACCTCGGCCGAACCGGTTCTGTTGCGGGTATGTTCATGCAGCTCGGGCTGGACGCCGACGGTCAGATCCAGGTTGACATAGTCGCTGGCCAGCCAGCGGAAGCCCATTTGGGCGGCTGTCTTGGGCGCGTGCAGATCGAGCGGGTCGCCGGCATATGCCTCGACGATCAGACGGATCTCTTCCTTGATCAGACCCGCATCCAGCCCGATGCCCCAATAGGGACGGTACTTGGCCGAGTGATTGCGCGATTTGTCCATGCGGGCGCCATAGTTGATATGGGTCATCAGCCAGTCGTCATACAGCCGCCAGGTTGTCATGCCAATCAGGTAGGCGCTGTTGCCGCGATCATGCAGATCGCCCACGCCCGCATCGAACGTGGCGCCGGCACCGAGTGCAAAGCCGGGACGCCCATTCTTTTCAGCGGCCATGAGCAGAAACTTGGGCTGCAGCACGGGATTGGGCATGGCAAATTTTCCGTTGCCACCTCGCGCAACGCCACTGCCGACGATGATTTCGAGCCAGTCATTGACTGTTGCGCCAGCCATGAAGTTGACTGCGGGCGCAGGGTTCCAGGTACTGTCGGTATGGCCAACTTCCAGCCAGGATTCCACTTCGATTTGCCCGACATCGATGATGCGCGCGTCGTCCGTTACAAAAGGGCGGACCGCGTGGGCATTTTGCGGTAGCAGGGCGATGTGGATGAAAACGGCCGCAAACCCTAGCAGACTGCTGCAAAAAGAATAGCCAGGCAGTTGGGTCAATCTGCCTGGTTCTGTTCGTAGGGAGGTATCCAGTAGGCCGGAGATTTGCTTGGATAAGAAAAACATGTGATTTCCCTGAATCTGTTCATCGATAAGGTGGTATTGCCAAATATCTGCCGCCGGGCGTTTGCCGCGTATGCCATTTGCGGTTCTGAGTGACTGCCAATCAACCACGAATGGACACGAATACTCACGAATGTTTCAAAATCATTTTGGCTGCATGACGTCTGGAACTTGGCCCGTTGTCAATTATTTGCCTTGCCGCACGACAAAAACAAACAAAGTGAGCGCCACCCCCCCAATCAATCGTGTAAATTCGTGCCCATTCGTGGTCATCAAAATTAGTCGCGGCACAGCCGCTCGTAGGGTGCGCCCGTGCACCGGCTTTTGCTGTGTGACGGCTGGTCGCCGTGGGCCGGATGTTTGACTACGCTGATTTGTTCCGTTATCAATCATTTGCCCTGCCACATGACAAAAACAAACAAAGTAAGCACCCCCACCCAATCATTCGTGTGTATTCGTGTCCATTCGTGGTTAGCCTTGCCAGGCCGCTCTTGAGCGCAGGCGTATGATTGAAAATTGTTTACAGCGCTGCGTGGCAGCTGTGGCGGCATGTTTCATCCAGATGATGATTTTACCATTTAAGCCTTTTATGCACCGGCCGGAACTGCCGGTTTGCATGGTTGTTGCAGGTGTTTATCGGACAGGAATATATTTCCGAGGCGATTTGCGCCGTATTTCAGTCAGGATAATAGGATGAATGCTTTCTTGAAAGGGTTGCCGGGGGAAACCAAGGTGCAGGCGCATCAATGGTTCTTTATGGCAGCCAGTATGTATGCGCTTGGGATGGTGCCATTGGCGATGCTCGCCCGGCATGGTTATGGGCCGGTGGCGCTGGCTACGCCGACCGGTCATGCCTATGAGATGCTGTTCGGTTTTGCGCTGGCGCTGATTGCGGGCTATTTGCTGGGTCCGATGCCGGCTCGCCGGCTTGCCGGGTTCCTGTCTGTCTGGCTGTTGGCGCGGATAACCGGTTTGATCGCGCCGCTTGAGTGGCTGACTGTGTGGGTCAATGCGGTCTTTGTCGGGTTGCTTGCCTGGCATATGCTGCCGCGTCTGTGGGTGGCGAAGAAGTGGCGTAACCGTCTCCTGGCACCTTTGCTGGGGCTGATCTGTGCAATGACCGTGCTGATTGCGCTGATGGGACACCTCGATTACCACTGGCTGGCGCGCGCTTTTCTGGATGAAAGCGTGCTGCTGTTTGCCTTGCTGATGTTGTTCATGGGGGGGCGGATGCTGGCACCGGCGGTTGCGGGCGAGTTTTATCGGCAGGGTAAGGAGTTGGAGGCAAGAGTGCAACCGCATATCGAAGCGGCTTTGATTGTAACCGTTGTGGCCGCTTTTGCGCTCGCGCCGCTGACGGCTTACGTAGCGGGCCTGCTGCTGTGCACGAGCGGTGTGCTGGCTGGCGTGCGTTTGCTGCGCTGGCAATTGTGGCATTGTCTGGCGCGGCCCGATCTGCTTTGCCTTGGTGTCGGCTATGGCTGGCTGGCGCTGGGGTTGCTGCTGCTGGGATGGGTCAAGCTCAATGGGGGGGTGCATTTCAGTACCGCCGTGCACGCGCTGACGGTGGGCGCGCTGGGCACGCTGGCTGCAAATGTTATCGTGCGCGTAACGCTGCTGCAGGTGAGGCAATATCCTTCGCGTATCAAGCCGATTGTCATGCTGACCGCTTGCATGTCAGCCGCTGCGATCCTCCGTATTGGCGCCGATTTGAGCGCGCATCGGGAATTGTTGCTGATGCTGGCCGCGCTGGCCTGGAGCGGTACTTTTCTGCAGGTTCTGATCATTCAGCTGGATTGCCGGGCTTACGTGCCGTCACGTCACAAGTTGTCACGGGATAGCGTGGATTGAATTTTGGTGAGATGCATACCATGTCCCATACGCGTCATCCCGGCACTCAGTCACAGAGTGAATATTTAAATGGAAATAATTCATTCTGCTATGCTATCACTTTTAAGTATTCTGCTTGATGCCAAATCCTACCCAGGCCGATCACCGGCTGCCGTATCATCACTTCTCTTAACGAATGATCATTATCAGTTTTTTGCACTCTTTCATTTGCTTGCAGATGCGTTTGCTTGCAAGGGGTTGCCGATGTTTTTCAAATAATGGCAGTGTGGGAATCGCAACCGTTGGGCTGCCTATTCAGGGTAATCCAGCAATTACCAAATGAGTGCTATTTTTTTTGTTCTGCGGGGCATTTCCAAGCCGGGTTTTCTGTTTTGCCTATGCTTTTTAATTGCATCGCTGGATCTGGCTCATGCGGCCAGCGGTAAATATACGGTTGAGGCCATTCAGCGTATCGGGCTTCAAGCCAACGGCCTGATGCAAGCTGCCCGTGCTCAGGTCGATATCGCGGAAGCGGATGTCGTCAGCGCGGCGGCGCTTCCCAATCCTGAGGTGACAGTCATGGCCGGGCCTGATAGGCCGCGACTGCCGGAAATCGATACCGGTCCGGCTTCCATGCAGCGCCAGGTGACGGTCAGTCAGCCTTTGGAAAACCCATTTGTTCGCAGTGCCCGGATTGGTTCGGCGCAAGCCGGTGTTGAAGCCAGCCGCGCCAATCTGGAGCAGGTGCGCGCGGATCTGGCGGCCCAATTGCGGGTGCGCACTTACGAGTTTCTGTTGCGGCGCGGGCTGGCGGAGATGGAATCCGATATTTTCAACCTGATGCAGGAAATTCAGCGCCGCATCAAGTTGAGCGTGGACGTCGGCGAGGTGGCGCGTTTCGAGCTGATCCGGGCCGATACCGAGGTCATGACTGCCGCGAGCAGAAAGGAGGCGGCCATGCTGGATACCGAGCGTGCGCGGATCGCGTTGTTGCAATTGACCGCCGGTGCGCTCGAGCAAGGTTTCGATATCGATGCGTCGCTGACCGATCCAGTCGAATTGCCGTCTCTGGAAGCGCTGCGCACGGATTTGCCCGGCAGCAATCCGGAAATTCTGCGGCTGGAAGCGGAGCGGGATCGGGCTTCCTTGCGGATCGAGCAGGAACGGGCGGCAGTGCTGCCTTCAGTCGATGTTCTGTATAGCAATTATCAGGACAGGCAATTCACTTCCAATACAGTTGGGCTGAGCTTGCGGATACCTTTGTTCTATCGCCGCAGCGGAGAAATCAACGCGGCAATTTCAGATGCGGCCAGGGTGCGTGAGACGCTCGATTATCGCCGCTATGAAGTCGTGCGCCTGCTCGAATCGGCCTGGCAGGCGATGGAAATAGCCAAGCGCCGGGTGGAGATGTTTGAAGGGGGTATTGTGCGTGAGGCCGAATCTGCCTTGCGCGTTGCGGAAACCGCTTTCCGCCTGGGGGAAAGAGGGTTTATTGAGGTGTTGGATACGCAGCGGGTATTGCGCAACGCACGTTCCGAATTATTACAGGCCCGATTTGAATTACAGGCTGCCGCTGCCGAGATTGACCGGCTGCGCGCCCATTATCCAAAGGATTAGTTTTCCTGAATGAATACGCAATGGCAGTATCTATTTTTTGTTCTGGTTCTGTGTGGGTTGCTGTTGGGTTGCCAGCGGGAAAACAGCTCGGCGCAACCTCAGCCGGCTCTCACCGGCGGTACCTCGCAAATTGGGGCAGATGAAGAGGATGACCCGAATACCATTGTCATCCGGCCCGAGATGCGCCAGTGGATCGAAACCGGACATCCATTTGTGACCGATATTGCCGAGAAACTGCATGTGCCGGGGCAGATCAAGGTGCATGAGCAGCGGTTGGTGCGGGTGGGTGCGAGTTTCACCGGCCGAATCGTCGATGTCTATGTGCAGCTTGGCGACAGCGTCGAAGCGGGAACAGAGCTGGCGCGAATCGCCAGCCCGGAGCTGACGCAGGCCCAGTTGGCTTATTTGCGCGCGCATTCCCTGGCCATGCTGGCTGAGCGTGCTGCGGCTCGTGCCAAGCAATTGTTTGCCGGAGATGTGATCAGCGCAGCCGAGCTGCAGCGGCGCGAATCGGAATCGCAAGTGGCGCGCGCCGAATTGAGTGCGGCCAAGGATCAGTTACGCCTGCTTGGCGTGGATAACGGGGCCATGAATGATCTGGTCAAGCGGGGACAGATTCTGCCCTCGGTCACGATCAAGGCGCCGCGCAGCGGCACGATCATTGAGCGTAATGTGGCACTGGGGCAGGTTGTGCAGCCATCCGATCAGTTGTTCACCCTGGCGGATCTATCGGTTGTCTGGGTAGTGGGAGATGTGCCCGAATATACCGCCGATTTTGTCATGCAGGGACAGCAAGTGGAAATTCGCGTGCCGGCGCTCGGGAATATCAGCCTGGACGGAACCATTATTTTTGTGGCTGATATCGTCAATCCGCTGACCCGAACCGTGACAGTGCGCACCGAAGTGGACAATCCGCAGCGGAAGCTGAAGCCCGATATGCTGGCCACCGTGCATATTACCGAACATGCGCATGCGCAGCTGGTGATTCCGGTTGGGGCTGTCGTGCGCGAGGATAATCGTGATCATGTGTTCGTGGTCTGGGACGAGAAGCATTTCACTTTGGTGCCGGTCGAACTCGGAGAAGCGGTCAACCAGCTGCGGCCCGTATATGCGGGACTGGCCACGGATCAGACGATCGTGGTGGAGGGGGCTTTTCATTTGAACAACGAGCGCAAGCGCACCGATCTGGAGTAGGCCATGTTGACTGCGCTGGTGCGTGCAATGTTGAGACAACGCCTGGTTGTGGTGGTGGTGGCGTTGATTTTGATGGGATTCGGGTTGCGTGAATCGCAGCGTCTTTCAATCGATGCTTTCCCCGATGTGACCAATGTCCAGGTACAAATCGCCACGGAAGCGACAGGGCGCAGTCCGGAGGAAATCGAGCGGCTGGTAACGGTTCCACTGGAAATTGCGATGACCGGCTTGCCAGGCCTGGAAGAAATGCGTTCTCTGAACAAAAGCGGCCTGTCGATCATCACGCTGGTATTTACCGACGATACCGATGTCTATTTCGCCCGCCAGATGGTGATGGAGCGATTGCTGGAGGCGGCTACCCGAATGCCGACCGGCATCACACCCGTGCTCGGGCCGGTTTCAACCGGTTTGGGAGAGGTCTATCAATATACGATCGATCATCCCGATGACGGGGAACGCGCCCTGACTGTCGAGGAGCTGACCGAGCGCCGTATCGTGCAGGACTGGGTCGTTCGGCCGATGCTGCGATCGATTCCGGGGGTGGCGGAAATCAATTCTCAGGGCGGCTATGTCAAGCAATACCAGGTGCTGGCCAATCCGGATAAATTGCGTCACTACAACCTGACCCTGGGACAGGTCGAGCAGGCGATTGCCAACAACAACGCCAATGCCAGTGGCGGGATCCTGCCCGTAAATGCTGAACAGTTTCTGGTGCGGGGCGTGGGCCTGATTGGTACATTGCAGGATATCGGCAATATCGTGCTGGCTGAAGAAAATGGTGTCCCGATCTTCGTGCGCGATGTGGCCGAAGTGAAACTCGGCACGGAAGTCCGGGCCGGCGCGGTGATCAAGGGTGGGTATACGGAATCGGCTTCCGGCATTGTACTGATGATCAGGGGGGGGAATGCCAAGGAGATCGTGGAGAGGGTGAAAGCCAAGGTGGCCGACATCAACGCGCGCAACCTGTTGCCGGATGGACTGAAGATCGTGCCTTATTATGATCGTACCGATTTGGTCGACGCGGCCTTGTGGACGGTCAGCAAGGTGCTGATGGAAGGGATTTTCCTGGTCATCGTTATCCTGTTTGTTTTTCTTGGCGATGTCCGTTCCAGCCTGATCGTGGTGGCGACGCTGGTGATTACGCCATTTCTGACTTTCATGGTCATGAACCTTCAAGGCATTTCCGCCAATCTGATGTCGCTGGGCGGGCTTGCGATTGCCATCGGGCTGATGGTCGATTCCACGGTTGTGGTGGTGGAGAATGTATTTCATCGCCTGGGACATGCGGCCAATACAGCGGCATCGCGTCTGCAGACGATACTTGATGCGGTGGTGGAAGTAGGGATACCGGTGATTTTTGGTATTTGCATCATCATACTGGTATTCCTGCCCTTGATGACCTTGCAGGGGATGGAGGGCAAGCTGTTCAGTCCGCTGGCGTTTACGATTGCCATTGCCCTGGCGATTTCGCTGATCGTTTCCCTGACGCTTTCGCCGGTGCTTTGTGCCTATATCCTGAAAGGCGGAGCGGATCATGATACCCGTATCATTGCCAGGTTGAGAGCTGCCTATCGTTATCTGCTGCATGGCGCGCTGCAGAACAGGAAAGTGACCATTCTGCTGTCGCTCGGGCTGTTGATCCTGTCTGTTTCCCTTTTTCCCTTCCTGGGAAAATCGTTCATTCCAACCTTGAAGGAAGGTGCGCTGACGCCCCAGATCAATCGGGTCGCGTCGATTTCGCTGGCCGAAGCGGTTGCGATGGAGATGGATGCGATGAAGGCTGTTTCACGCGTGGCGGGTGTGAAAAGTGTCGTTTCCAAACTGGGGCGCGGCGAATCGCCAGCCGATCCGGCCGGTCAGAATGAATCCGATCCGATCGTGACGCTCGATCTTGACTCAGGACGAACCCAGGATGAAATCGACGACGAAATCCGGGCGCTGCTGGAAGTGTTGCCCGGTGTCAATATCGTTTTGTCGCAACCGATTGCCGAACGGGTTGACGAAATGGTGACCGGGGTGCGGTCACAGATCGCGGTCAAGATTTTTGGGGATGATCTGGACACACTGCGCGAACTGTCAGAACAGATCGCGCGGATCCTGCGCGATATCCCCGGTGCGCGCGATATTCGTATCGAACGTCTTTCAGGGCAACAATCCCTGACGATTGATGTCGACCGCAACGCGATCGCGCGCAATGGCATCAATGTAGCCGATGTGCATGAGTTGATCGAAACGGCTATTGGCGGCCGCGAGGTTACCCGCTTGTTTGAAGGCGAGCGGCGGTTTGCGATCCTGCTGCGTTTTCCGGAAGCATTCCGCAACAGCGTGGAGACGATACGCAACCTGTTGCTGCGTGCGCCCGACGGGGTCATGGTGCCTTTGTATACGGTGGCCGATATCCAGATCGTCGATGGCCCTGCCCAGGTCTCCCGCGAAAACGCCAAGCGCCGTGTGGTAGTCGGCGCGAATGTCGAGGGCCGTGATCTGGGTGGGTTTGTGGCGGACATCCAGGCGCGAATCGCCCGGGAAGTGGAGTTGCCCAGCGGTTATTTCTTCGAGTGGGGCGGGCAATTTGAAAACATGGAGCGTGCCATGGACACGCTTGCGGTCATCGTGCCGCTCACCATTGCTGCGATTTTCTTTCTGCTGTTTTTGCTGTTCAATTCCATCAAGTTGGCCGGATTGATCATTCTGGTGCTGCCGTTTGCCTCGATTGGCGGTGTGATCGGATTGTTCCTGACCGGTGAATATCTGTCGGTTCCGGCCTCGGTTGGCTTCATCGCGTTATGGGGCATTGCGGTTTTGAATGGCGTGGTGCTGATCTCCTATATCCGGAAGCTGCGTGATGACGGCGTCAGTGTCAAGGATGCTGTGGTGCGCGGCTGCGAGCAACGCTTCCGGCCGGTGCTGATGACGGCTACTGTGGCAATGCTGGGGCTGGTGCCATTTCTGTTTGCCACCGGACCGGGTTCCGAGGTGCAGCGGCCACTGGCGATCGTGGTGATCGGCGGTTTGATTACTTCGACCTTGCTGACGCTGGTTGTCTTGCCTACCTTGTATCGCTGGTTCGATGAACCCCCGTTGCAGCGGTTGTGATTGGACCTGCTTGAATAGCTGAGGGTGCGTGAATCTACCCTTGTGCGCTGGCAGGGTAGATTCACGCATCAGGCAATTACGTTATTGCCTGGTGGGGGTGGAGAGAGGGTTTTTGTTGAAGGGAGAATGATGCGGATGGGTTTTCAGCAGTATAGCGCGCGCGGACTGGTCCAGCGTTCGCGTTTATAGCGTTGCCAAGCAGATTCCTTTCTGGCGGCGTGCCCGATTGCTTGCAACACACTGTCTAGGTTGACCGGTTTGGGTCTGTGCGCGACATATCCAGTCAGGTTGACGTCCAAATGCAGTCTGCCGCTTTGGTAGAGTGACCAGATTTCGGTTGCATAGTCGGTGTATGCGAGTTCGGGGGCGAAGCGGCTGAAGAAGGTCGTGATATTGTGGATGTCTCGTTTGAGTATCATCTGCGCGTTGCTGTTGCTGGCCGCGTGCACGGCCTGCGGGAAATCAATGATGACGGGTCCCCGTTCGCCCAGCAGCACGTTGTATTCGGACAGGTCGCCGTGTATGATGCCGCTGCAAAGCATGCGTACCACCTGCTCGATCAGGAAGCTGTGATAGCGTCTGGCTTGATCGGCGGTCAAATTCAGTTGGTTCATTCTCGGGGCCACGTTGCCGTCGCTGTTCGTGATCAGCTCCATCAGGAGCACGCCTTCGAAAAAATTGTGAAATCGGGGGGTCTGGACGCCAGCCATGGCCAGCCGGCTCAGGGCGTCCACTTCGACACTGTGCCAGGCATTTTCCGGGGTCATCCGGCTGGTGCTGCTTCTTCTTTGCAGGGCGCGCGTGCGGCGGCGATTGCCGAACATGCGGCCTTCGGTATAGTTGGCATTGTGGCGGAAATTGCGCTTTTGTTTTTCCTTATATACTTTGGCGCACCGGTATTCTTCTCCGCATTGCACGACATATAGCATCGCTTCCTTGCCACTCATGAGTTGGCAAATGACTGAGTCGACCAGTCCTTCCTCGATCAGCGGTTCTATTCTGTTGGGTGTTTTCATGAATTTTTCGCTCTCCTGTCTGTGAGTGAATGCGCTATCAAGCCCGGAGATGGTACATCGCGCTAGTTGAGCTGAAATCTGGCTGACTTGCTGCGGCGCCATTCTGCATCCGGCAGGGACATCTGTCTGGCCAGGACCGCCCCGTCACGGGCATTGATTTGTTGTGCCGTACCAGCCGCTTTGCTGTCATGGACTGGGTCGTTACCGGAGTTCCCGGGTAGATGCGCCTGAGACATGTTTGCTTTCAGTTTGGGAATCATATAGCCATCTCCTTGAGAAAGATCATCGAGGCTGTCAATGCCTGCGACTTGAAATGCATTGTAGAGAGAAAAAAATTATTTTGGAATGTGACATATTGTCGCGCGACAATATGTCACACCTTGATTTCTTTGACAAAAATGGCGACCCGGTTGATTCGGAATCGGTCGTGATATCGTTCCAGTGGGCGGCATCCTGCCGCCACTGTCCGCTAGCCATCCGTGCAAACTGGCATGCCCGAGCGTTGCCGATCGTTATAATAGTCCGGCATCGTTACACTATCGTGACGAACCGCGGCCGGGGTTTTGCTGTCAAGCGCCAGCATAACAATCGGTAATCTACACAGATGCATTGCCAACATAATGTGATAAAAAAGAATGGGTGATAACGCTACGGGCTGGATTGCACGGTTTTCAAAGAGTGTGGAGAGCGCTGCAATGCCTTGGCGCGCTTTGCCCTGCACCCTGAAAACCGCACACGCCCACCCATTCATATGAGGAATCCAGGTTAGTTCATGCGCACATTTCTACAGATTACACTTTTCATCATTCTGGTTCTGGCTGGTTCTGGCATGGGGGTTGCCAGCAAGTTCAGCGAACAGCTGCAGGCTATCCAGGCAAAACTGGAGGCGCTTGGCAATGGTGAAGAGACGCCGCAAAAAAAGCGCTTGCGGGAAATTTATACCGATCACCAGCAGGTATTGCTGGATCACCAGGAATATCTGGAAAAAACCGCTGCTTACACGGCACAACTGGAAAGCTATCCCAAGCTGCTGGACGATCTGAAGAAGCGGAAAATTCCACCTGATACCGCGCCGATCGATGTCGAGAGCCTGGCCAAGCTGTCATTGAGCGAGCTGGAGCAACGGCATGTGGCCACGCAGGCAAGTTTGTCCGAATTGCAGAATCAACAACAAAAATCGGCCTCCGATTTGGCCCGCTTGCGGCAGCGGGCGGTGACCATTCGCGAGGAGCTGGCGGCGACCAACCAGCTGCGCAGTGCGTTGACGGAGAAATCTGCCGAGACTAAGAAAGAGACGGACAAGAAGATACAGGAAGCACTCGAGCGTTATCGTGATGCGCATCTGCAGTCGTTGACCGATAAGACCCGGATGCTCGAGCTGGAAGCGCTGGCGTTGCCGCATGCGATCGAGAACGCTGCTTTGCAGGAACGGCTGTTGCTGACACCCAGGATTCGTTTGCTGGAGCGGGAAGTTGAGCTCATGGCGGAGGAAATCAGCTGGAGAAGGCGGGCAGAAACCGAGCAAGTGGTTGAAAAGAGCCAGCAATTACTGGGCGAGAAGGATTGGGAATATCCGGCGCTGGCAAGTTTTGCAGAGGACAATCAAACATTTGCCAGAAAATTGAGTCATTACGCGCAATTGTCGACCCAGCTGAAAACCCGCAAAACACGCAATGAGAATCGCCTGGCGCTGATTACGCAAAGTCATGCGGCACTGCAGCAAAGGCTGGAACTGAAAGGAGAGGATATTGCGCTGGGTACGGAAATCAGAAGGCAGTTCAAGGAGATCATGACCAAGCCGGACTTGACGCAGACCGAGCGGGAATTGAACCGGGCCCGGCTGGAATTATTCCAGCTCGAGCAGGAAAAACTGCAAATGATGAATGAAAAGGCCTATTTCCGAGCGATGATGGGGAATGATGGGGTGATCAGCAAGGATGCGCCTGATTATCAGCAGGTGGTCGATACATTCAATGAACTGAAACAATCCCGCGATCAGATCATCGCACAATTTATCGAAGTGCTGCATAACTATATCAAGGAGCAGCAGCTGCAGCTTGCTGTCCAGAATCAATTGATCGACCGGATCGGCCAGCATAAGTTGCTGTTGAAGGAGAACCTGCTGGTGACTCGGAGCGCCAGACCGCTTTCCATGGAAATCGTGCAGGATACACGGGATGCGCTCGATTGGCTGATTTCATCCAGGACATGGGCTGCATTGGAGAAGGTGGCCGCTACGGTTTGGCGTGATGTCGCGGCAGTATTCGCGGTTTTCATTTTGTTGTTCGGTATCGCCATGTATATTTATTGGCCGAGCTACCTGAGCTGGGAACGTACTTGTAACAGTCTGCGTGGCAAGGTCAACCAGGATAAGCTGCTCTATCCCATCGGCATGTTTGTGACCGAGCTGATGATGGCGACGTTTGTTGCCTTGCCTTTTCTGCTGACAGCCCTGATTTTGCGGCATAGCCTGGACACTGAAATCAGCCATGCCATGGCGGTCAGTTTCCGTGTGATGGGGGTCGCGGTTTTTTCCTGGATGTTTCTGTTTCTGCTGTTCCATCCCGAGGGGTTGTTGATCGGACAGTTCAGGTGTTCCGAGCGCCTGGTTGGCAAGATGTATCGGGATGTGCGGCGTTATGCCCCCTTGCTGGTGGTTCTGAGCGGCATTTTCGCTTTTACGGATGCGTTGGATGACGATCTCGTGCGTAATAGCATCGGCCGGCTTGTCTTCATCCTGTTTTGTCTACTGCTGGCAGGCTGGGCATGGGGCTGGATGGCAATGACCCGTTCGGGCAGAAAGCTGTATGAAGGGGAGACTTTTAGTCTGATTCTGAATCCGAGATTCTGGATGACACTTCTCTTTCTGTTGCAAGGTTATATGATCGTCATGGCGAGTGTTGGCTATTATTTCGCGGCGATATATCAGTACCAGCTGGTATTCGAGTCGATTGCCTGGACGGTCTTCTGCAGCCTTATATTTTATATTGGTTTCCGGAGCTTGCTGATCATGCAGCGCCAGATTGCCTACGAACGGGCAGTCGAGAAACGGGAGGAAATGCTGGCGCAACGTGCTGCTTCGGGCAAGGGGGAAACCGAACAACTGGTGGACGAGAATTACATCGACATCAAAAGCATCAGCAAGCAGTCTGCCACCTTGTTGAAAATCAGCATCTGGGGGTTGTTGATTGTCGGTCTCTGGGTCATCTGGGTCGATATGCTGCCAGCGCTCAATTTCTTGGAGAGAATTACCATCTGGCATGTTGCGGCCGAGCTGGAAGGCGAGGCCATTATGCAGCCGATTACACTTCAGACCTTGCTGATTGCGCTGATTGTGCTGACTCTGTCGATGATCGCGGCCCAGAATCTGCCTGGTACGCTCGAATTGCTGGTGCTGCGCCATTTATCGCTCAGCACTGGCACTGGCTATGCTGTGACCACCTTGCTCCGTTATGCAATCGTGATCATCGGGGTTTTTGTCACGTTCCAGAAACTGGGTATGGAATGGTCGAACATCCAATGGCTAGTCGCCGCGCTCGGGGTTGGCCTGGGGTTCGGCCTGCAGGAAATTTTTGCCAATTTTGTATCCGGGTTGATTTTGCTGTTCGAGCGCCCAATTCGAATTGGCGACATTGTCACGCTCAATAATATCAGTGGCACCGTCAGCAAGATTCACATACGCGCGACGACGTTGATCGATTTCGACCGCAAGGAGATCGTGGTGCCGAACAAGATATTCATCACCGAGCAGTTGACCAACTGGTCATTGAGTGATCAGGTGACGCGCGTGGTGATTCCTGTAGGCATTGCCTATGGTTCCGATTGCGATAATGCGCGCGCGCTGTTGCTTGAGATTGCGAACGATCATCCACTGGTGCTGCGTGACCCGGAGCCTGCTGCTTTATTTCTTGAGTTTGGCGCCAGTTCACTGAATTTTGAATTGCGGGTATTTGCCGAACAATTATCGGACAGATTGAAGCTGACGCACGAGTTGCATATATTGATCAACCGGCGTTTTTCCGAAGCAGGAATCACGATCGCATTTCCGCAGCTGGATGTGCATTTGCATACCCAGGACGAGCAAAAGACCGCTGCTGCTCCGCCGACGGCAGCCGGGTAAGAGTGGGTGGCAGCAGCGCGATTGCCGCTGCAGTCCGACCAAGCTGCTATAGCTAACCACGAATGGACACGAATGCACACCAATCGTTCAGTAGTCGTGCGCGCTTTGTTTGCGTTTTGTCATGCGGCAGGGTGAATACCCGATAGCCAGTCTGCCTGGTTGCGAGTGCAATGCAGCCAGAGCGATTTTCAGAATTCGCGTGCATTCGTGTCCATTCGTGGTTACCCCCAGCAAGGCCTGGCAACTCTCTGGCTGGTTGTCAGATGAGAAAAATCATTCAGTGAAGAATTCGCGCGCCTTATCCATCCAGGATTTCGCCTTCGGACTGTGACGGGAGCCGTCTTTCAGGCTGATGGTCTCGAATTCTTCCAGTAATTCTTTCTGGCGTGCAGTCAGGTTGACTGGCGTTTCGATGACGACATGGCATAGTAGGTCGCCGGTGACGTGGTTGCGTACGCCAGTAATACCCTTGCCGCGCAAGCGGAAAATTTTACCGGTCTGGGTGCCGGCGGGCACTTTGATACGTGCATGACCCTCCAGCGTGGGGACTTCGATTTCTCCACCCAGTGCGGCGGCCGCAAAGCTGATGGGAATTTCGCAATGCAAATGGTTGCCTTCCCGCTGAAAGACCGGGTGACTGGCAAGATGGATCACGACATATAAATCACCGGGTTGACCACCACTGGCACCTGCTTCGCCCTCTCCTGAGAGGCGGATGCTGTCCCCTTCGTCCACACCGGCTGGAATTCTGACCGACATGGTTTTGTGACGCTTGACCCGGCCCGATCCATGGCAGTCGAGGCAGGGGTCGGTGATGATTTTGCCGCTGCCATGACATTGCGGGCAGGTTTGCTGAATCGAGAAGAAGCCTTGCTGCATACGGACTTGGCCCTGTCCATTGCAGGTTGGGCAGGTTTTGGGTGATGTGCCGGGCTTGGCGCCGCTACCGTGGCAAGTGTCGCAGACATCCATCCTGGGGATGCGGATTTTGGCTTCAGTCCCGCGTGCGGCTTGCTCCAGCGTGATTTCGAGGTTGTAGCGCAGATCGGCACCGCGATGCAGATTGGTGCGGCCACCGCCACCGCCACGCATGCCAAATAGATCGCTGAAGATATCGCTGAAGGCGTCACTGAATCCTTGCGCACCCATGCCGCTTGCGCCAGCGTTCAGACCGGCATGCCCAAATTGGTCGTAGGCAGCACGTTTGCTGGCATCCGAAAGCACCTCATAGGCCTCCTTGATTTCCTTGAATCGTTCTTCGGCCTGATCGTTGCCGGCGTTTCGGTCCGGATGATACTTCATGGCTAGTTTTCGGTATGCTTTCTTCAGCTCATTTTCATCGGCATCCCGGCCGACTCCGAGTACCTCATAATAATCACGTTGACTCATAAAAGTTCCTGCTAGCGAGAGGTCATTTGGGCATCTGGGTCGATGTCCAGGTTATTGAATCCAGACTGATGAACCAGCCTGGCTTTGAAATGAAGGATGCAAAACGCAGAGATCAGCGGGAGCATGCCGTTTCCCTGCCGATCTCTGCGCATTTTGGTCTTTTTGGGTCACGTGGGGTACACGTGATACCCCAAGTCGTTATTTCTTGTCTTTGACTTCTTCGAACTCGGCATCGACCACTTCTCCTTCGGCCGGTTTTTCTTTTGCTTGATCGGATGTTGCGCCGGCGCCGGCGCCCGCTTGACCGGCTTGCGTTTGTTCCTGAGTATAAATTTTCTCTGCCAGCTTCTGCGAGGCTTCGGTCAGTGCCTGGGTTTTGGCGTCGATCAGGTCCTTGTCATTGGATTTGAGTGCATCCTCGGCATCTTTCAAGGCTGACTCGATTTTGGATTTCTCGTCGCCTTCCAGTTTGTCGCCATATTCATGCAACGATTTTTTGACTGAATGGATCATGGCATCACACTGATTGCGGCTGTTGACCAGCTCCAGTGCTTTTTTGTCATCCTCGGCATGCGCTTCCGCATCTTTTACCATTGTCTGAATTTCTTCTTCGGACAGACCTGAGCTGGCCTGGATTTTGATCTTGTTTTCCTTGCCAGTTGCTTTGTCCTTGGCGGATACATGCAAGATGCCATTGGCGTCGATGTCGAACGTGACCTCGATTTGTGGCATGCCCCGTGGCGCGGATGGAATGTCCGTCAGATTGAATTGCCCCAGGCTTTTGTTACCGGATGCCATTTCCCGTTCGCCTTGCAGCACATGTATGGTCACGGCGTTCTGGTTGTCGTCCGCGGTGGAGAATACTTGCTGTGCCTTGGTCGGGATGGTGGTATTTTTCTGGATCAGTTTGGTCATGACGCCGCCCAGCGTTTCAATCCCCAGCGAGAGCGGGGTCACGTCCAGCAATAGCACGTCTTTGACATCGCCCTGGAGTACACCCCCCTGGATGGACGCACCGATGGCCACTGCCTCGTCGGGATTGACATCCTTGCGCGGGTCTTTCCCGAAGATTTCCTTGACCTTTTCCTGGACCTTGGGCATGCGTGATTGACCACCGACCAGGATGACATCATCGATTTCGGAGACAGACAGGCCTGCATCCTTGATCGCAGTCCGGCAGGGCTCGATGGTGCGCTCGATCAATGCTTCAACCAGGCTTTCCAGTTTGGCGCGGGTGATCTTGATCGCCAAATGTTTGGGGCCCGATGCATCGGCAGTGATGTAGGGCAGATTGACCTCGGTCTGCTGGCTGGAGGAGAGTTCGATTTTGGCTTTTTCCGCTGCATCCTTGAGCCGTTGCAGGGCCAGCATGTCTTTCCGCAAGTCAATGCCGCTTTCTTTCTTGAATTCTTCCACCAGGTATTCAATCACGCGTGAATCGAAGTCCTCGCCGCCCAGGAAAGTGTCGCCATTGGTGGCCAACACCTCGAACTGATGTTCGCCTTCAATTTCGGCGATTTCGATGATCGAAATATCGAATGTGCCGCCGCCCAGATCATAGACCGCGATTTTACGATCGCCTTCTTTTTTGTCCAGGCCGAAAGCCAGGGCTGCAGCGGTCGGCTCGTTGATGATGCGTTTGACTTCCAGACCCGCTATGCGGCCTGCGTCTTTGGTGGCTTGCCGCTGAGAGTCGTTGAAATAGGCCGGAACCGTGATGACTGCTTCCGTGACGGGCTCACCGAGATAGTCTTCGGCGGTTTTTTTCATTTTCACCAACACTTGGGCGGAGATTTCCGGCGGGGCAATTTTTCTGCCGCGCACTTCCACCCAGGCATCATTATTGTCGGCACGTACAATTTTGTAGGGCACCATGCTGATGTCTTTTTGCACCATATCTTCATCAAAACGGCGGCCGATCAGCCGTTTGATAGCAAACAGGGTATTTTCCGGATTGGTCACAGCTTGACGCTTGGCCGAAGCGCCGACCAGAATTTCATTATCTTCCGTGTAAGCGACGATCGAGGGCGTGGTGCGGGTACCCTCGGCATTCTCGATCACCTTGGGCTTGTTGTTTTCCATGACGGCCACGCATGAATTGGTGGTTCCCAGGTCGATGCCAATTATTTTTCCCATAGTAAAATCCTTTAAATATCAAATTTGAATGTATTCTGATTGTTCGAATTGGAGGCTTTCCAAGAAATATCAAGCTTCTTTTGCTTTTGAGACAGCGACCATGGCTGGACGGATAATGCGGTCATGGAGTGCGTAACCTTTTTGCATGACTTGGGTCACGGTGTTGGGCGCAGCGTCGGATTCCGTCATGCACATCGCCTGATGCTGGTGCGGGTCGAATTTTTCTCCTTGCGGGTTGATGGCATGGATGTTGAATTTCTCGAATACGGCAGCGAGCTGTTTGCGCGTGAGTTCAACGCCGTCTCTCAGGTTCTCGGCTGTGGCATTTTCTGCGGCCAGAGCTGCTTCCAGGCTGTCCATGACGGCCAATAGTTCGGTCGAAAAGTTTTCGATCGCGTATTTGTGCGCATTGGCAATATCGGTTTGCGCGCGCCTGCGAATATTTTCGGTTTCTGCCTTGGCGCGCAGCCAGGCGTCATGGTGTTCCGCCGCCCGGATTTCCGCTTCTTTCAGAAGCTGTTCGGGCGTTGGCGCGGGAGCTTGATCGATTTCTGCCTGCCCGGTATGTTCCGCGACAGTCTCGCTCTGATCATGTGCTGGCGGCGTGCTTTCTGCCGCAAGTAATTCTTGTTCTTCGTTATCTGGTTTTTGATTATGTGGTTCCTGCATAGTTTCCTCCTGTGCTGTACGGCTCATGTTGGGGCCAAAAATCTGATTTCAACCCCGCATTGTAAAAATGATTGTATGGCATTCAGTTGGCCGCTGTGATTCATAGCCGGCAGATGGTGATCAAAAGGATCAGTGATAAATTTCAGGCGCACCAGGTTGGTGGCTGCTGCGGGCCGAATTGCGCAACTCACAAGGCACGGCACGACGTTACATCGCTTTGCAATATCCGGCTGTCAGGGTATGACGGAGGGCAGATTTATGCGTCATAATTTATTATGCTTCCAGCGGGTTTTTAATTTCCGTGTGGTGCATGAAATACACCCCGTACTGAATTAGCGGCAGCTACCCTCGTGGGTAGGGTGCGCTTGCGCACCATCAAACCGGCGATGAATTATCCTGAGTGGCTGCTGACATTGAAAAGACGAACCTGAAACGGCCATTTCCAGGCCGCTTGTGATGCCTGTCTGCATCAACCCAATCTGGCGGTAGGCGTTCAATGCCCAATACGATTTGCGAGCCGGGTGGCGAGGCCGGTATAGTCTTGTGGCGTTAATTGCAGCAAGCGTTTTTTTTCGGCTTCAGGAATATCCAGCTTGTCAATGAATTGTTGTAAGGTTGCACGGTTGATGCCTGTTTTTCCCCTGGTCAGTTCTTTGAGTTGTTCATAGGGATTGGCGATGCCATAGCGACGCATCACGGTTTGAATGGGCTCGGCCAATACCTCCCATGCCTGCTGTAAATCATCCGCCAGGCGCGTCTGCTCGATTTCGAGCTTGCCAAGACCTTTGCGGCAGGAATCGTAGGCCAGCAGCGTATGCCCAAGTGCGACACCCATGTTGCGCAAGACGGTGGAATCGGTCAGATCGCGTTGCCAGCGTGAAATGGGTAATTTATCACTGAGGTGTCTGAGCAAGGCGTTGGCAATCCCGAGGTTGCCTTCCGAGTTTTCGAAATCGATCGGGTTGACTTTATGTGGCATGGTAGATGAGCCGACTTCACCGGCCTTGGTTTTTTGCCGGAAATAGCCGAGTGAAACATAACCCCAGATATCACGATTGAGATCAAGCAGGATGGCATTGATGCGGGCGTAGGCATCGAATAATTCGGCTATTGCATCATGCGGCTCGATTTGAGTAGTGTACGGGTTGAAGGTCAGCCCCAGTTTTTCGACGAAAGCCCGGGCGAACGTTTCCCAGTCGATAGCCGGATAGGTGACCATATGTGCGTTGTAATTGCCGACTGCGCCATTGATTTTTCCGGAAATGACTGTCGAGGTGAGCCGTTCGCGTCCTTGCTGCAGCCGGTATGCAAAGTTGGCCAGCTCCTTGCCCATGGTGGTGGGTGTGGCGGGTTGTCCGTGGGTGCGTGCCAGCATGGGCACATCGGCCAGCGCTTGGGCCATGAGTGAGAGTTGCCGGATGAGGTCATCGAGCATGGGCAACATGACTTGATCTCTGCTATTTTTGAGCATCAAGCCATGTGCGAGGTTGTTGATGTCTTCTGAGGTGCAGGCGAAGTGAATGAATTCGGTGACTGCGGCTATTTCCGGATTCTTGGCCAAGTTTTGCTTCAGCCAATATTCTACTGCTTTGACATCGTGGTTGGTTTGCGCTTCGATCGATTTGACCGCCTGGGCATCGTCGATCGAGAAGTTTTCAAACAGTCGGTTCAACTGTGCGGTGGTGTCTGCGGAAAAGGCTGGAATTTCAGCGAATGCCGGCTCATTACTCAGCGCCTTGAACCACTCGATTTCTATCCGAAGCCGATTATGAATCAAGGCATATTCGCTGAAGTGGGGCCGCAAAGCCGCTACTTTTTGTTGATATCGGCCATCCAGTGGAGAAAGTGCATAAAGCGATGAAGTGCTCATGAGCGTGTGACGTGAGTTCCAGAATTGAGATTGAAACAAGAGCGCGCATTCTAACACAGGCCGATCTACTAACGGATGACGCACAGTCGTATAATCAATTTTTGAATTGAGAAAGGATAGAGGCATGGAACTTATTGGATCACTGACTAGCCCCTATGTGCGCAAGGTGCGGATCCTTCTTGCGGAGAAGAATATCCCGTACCAGTTTACGATTGACCCGCCTTTTGGTCCCAATAATCAGGTTGCGAAAGTGAACCCGCTCGGCAAGGTGCCTGCCCTGATTACGGATGACGGGCAAGTCTTGTTTGATTCGCGCTTGCTGGCCGAGTATCTCGATGGCATAAACGCGCCTACGCTGATTCCTGCACCCGGATGGGCGCGATGGCGGGTCAAGCGCTGGGAAGTGCTGGCTGACGGTATTTCGGATGCGTGTGCTGCCATTTTCCTGGAACGGAAGCGGCCGGCAGCACAGCAAAGTCCGGAATGGATCGAGCGTCAGCAAAAGAAAATCGAATTGGGATTGCAAGTTGCCGCGCATGATCTGGGAGAAAAGCCTTGGTGTGAGGGTACGTCTATCACCTTGGCAGATATCACACTGGGATGTGCGCTCGATTACTTGTCTTTTCGTTTCCCGCATAATAGTTGGCGTGAATTGTTTCCAAATCTTGCCGGGCTGGCTAATAAACTGGTGCAGCGGCAGTCGTTTATTCAGACCGCGCCCAAAGATTGAGTGTGAAAGGCGTTGAAGAGCATTATTTGGGGTGCAGTCAGGCGTCATTCTGGCGGGTGGGCGGCTACCGGGCGCTGATTTGCCCGATTTTCAGGCTGTTGGGCGGCGTTGCAATATCTTCAAATGGAACAGCTATGCAGCGAGTTGTGCCTTGAGCACCACACGCCACAGTCCGCCCCGCCAAAAACTCGATGCAATCGTTCGAGGAGCTCAATTTGCGCGTGTGTAGTGAACACTGGACAGCGTCGGGCATGTTCTACCGTTGCTATGGTGATCAGTCCGGGGGCACGGCCTTGGTTTTGTGCCATGGTCTTGCTAGTAACGGCAGCCGCTGGCAGGAGTTGTGCAATCAGCTGGTTCTGCCGGCTGGCTGGCGTATCCTGGTGCCCGATCTACGTGGTCATGGGCGCTCAGACTGGCGTGGCAGGGTGGGTAACCGGCAGTGGCTGGAGGACCTGGAGCAAATGCTTGACGATCCATCGATCGCGCGTTACGTGATCGGTGGCCATTGTCTGGGTGCCAACTTGGCATTGCGCTATGTCGCCCGCACTTCTGCAGGCTGCCTGGGCCTGGTGCTGGTCGAACCCATGTTGCCACAGGCTTTGCAGGGTTTTATGCGAGTATTGAGTAGTTGTGGCGGGTTGCTGTCGGGTGTCGCCGCATTGATCCGATTGGGTAATCGGATCGGAATTTACCGGCGCGTGCTGCCACGGCTCGATTTGTTCGAGCTCGATCGCAGCACGCGGGCAGCGATGCAATTGGAAGGTACGGATCATCCTTTGCGGCGGCGCTATGCAGCGCCTCTTCACGATTTACGCTATACCCATAGCGCTGCCTATCTGCAGGCCTTGCGTGCAACGCTGCAGGCGTTGCCATCCTTCGAAGCAGTCAAGGTGCCATGCCTGGCGTTCATATCAACGAGTGGATTGTTTGGTGATCCCTTGCGCACATGCCTGGCGCTCAGCCAGTTGCCCAATGTCGTCATTCATGAGCTCATGGCCCGGCACTGGATTCCAACCGAGCAACCCGACGCGCTTTGCCAAATCTTCTCGGATTGGCTGAGTTCTCGCAAATAGATCTGCATGCCTTGGCTAGGAGGCTGTCCGAGAATAGACTGATCTACTGCGGACGAGCCTGATTGGCCGGATTTTACGATCCTATTTCGTTAAATAGAACGACTATTCGCCTCAAATGATCGAAAAATCCAACTCAACCAGCCTCGCCCTCGCTACGATCG
>NZ_JBEUDO010000034.1:0-31695 GCF_050584665.1 Nitrosomonas sp. ANs5 | reverse complement strand
TTGCCACGGGGCTGAATAAAAAGGGCTCGATCAAGCGCTTTGACAAAATCCTGGAGCGCATCGGTCGATTGCGCGAGAAAAACACCCGGGTCGCGCAGGACTATCGTATCGAGGTGATTGCGGATGATGCGAAACAGCACGCTATTCGCATCGACTGGCAGTATGCGCCCGACAGTAGCCAGAAAGATCAGCAGTGCGGCCTGTATTGCTTGCGCACCAATCTCTCTGATTGGGATGAGGACAAGTTGTGGGAAACTTATTTGATGCTGACTGAAATCGAAGCGACTTTCAGGAGCCTGAAAACTGAATTGGGGCTACGCCCGGTCTACCACCAGAAGAAAGAGCGCGTCAACGCGCATTTATTCATTAGTTTGCGGGCCTATCATCTGGCGCACACGCTACGCCATCAACTGAAGGAAAAAGGGATTAATCTGAGTTGGGAGAGTATCCGCAACATCATGGCCACCCAGCAGCGTGTCACCCTCGCGCTTCCAACCGATGCAAACACAACGATTCTGCTGCGCACCACGACTCAAGCTGAAGCGCTGCACAAACAACTCTACCAGGCTTTGAACCTCAAGCCCGATCCAATCGGTAAACGTAAAACAATTATTGACAGAAAAAAATCCGTAGTGCCAACCGATTCCAGTTAAAATTTTTAACTTATTGAAAAGATGTGAGAGTTTTTGTTAGGGGCACGAAGTTAGGTTAGTGAAGGTTAAGGCAGCATTTCTTGTATTTGCGCCCGCTGCCGCAAGGACAGGGGTCGTTACGGCCAATCTTGCGCGCTCGGTTTCGTCCCGTCATCAGTGTCTGAAGAGCCTGGTCGATCGGAACTGGCTCCTGCATATCTTTGGTTTTCTCATCCATCCGCTCATCTTGATTCCACGGGAAGACCAGCGAGACACCGAATCGCACGTCTGGGCCCGTTGAAGTCATGCAGAGACCAAACCACTGCGAAGCTTTCTCCCGGTATTTACGAAGCGTGCAGTATGACTCCAGTCGAGGGCCAGCTACGTTTGATGGCTCATCAGTGCAGTGGAAGGTAATGCCTGAGCCTTCTTTAAACCCAAACGTGACGTCATGCACCTGGCCATCAGCACGAGTCCGAGCAGCCAGTTTGTCTACAGCGCGACTCATTTCCGTCACAGCCTGCTCGCTCATTGCTAGGAGCAGGAAGCCGAGATCAATAGTTGCAGAGTCTGGTCGAGCTTCTATTTCTTTCACTATTCGCCCAACCGTCGTCTTCCCAAATCGAGTCAGAACGCCGTCGGGTGTGGCTGCCCCTTGCACGCCAGCTCGCCTCACCGACATCGCAATGTCTAACCCTGCAGAAAAGTCATCGCACAGATGCATCAGATTAACGTCAGACTGCACCCACAGGTTCTTCGTCAGGTGATAGCCGAGGATCGTTAGTTCCTGCGATGCCATGAGTTGCTCAGCGTAGTTGGCCCGTCGGTTCACATAGCTAAGAAGCTGCAGGGGAGACTGAAGCATTTCGGTCATGGCATCCACAGCAAACACGTCCATAACCAACGGCGCTTGTACCCGATCAATGGATTCTGTCTTCAGGAATTGCCGTGCCTGAAAGCTCAAAGCTGGGTAGTGATCACTGACGACACAGAAGATGTAAATCTCCTTGATGTCATTCGGCAGTACGACCTCGCGCCCGTCAGCGGCCACGAGCCGGCATCCCTTCTCGATCAGGCTTTTAGCGCAAGCGGCACCTTGGTCATAGGCAACCTGTACCGCCTTCTTGAAGTCGCTGCGAATAACCTGATCATTTCCCTTTCTCGACTCAAGCGTGAGGCGTTTTGATTTTGCCTGCACGATGATGGCCCGATTGCCCCAAACGACAAGAACGTCTACATCAGATACCTTTGCTGCCTTGGTTCTGAATATATCTACATTCAAATAAACACGATCCTTCCCAAAGACCAAGCCGAGTCGATCGGCTACAAAATCTTCAGTGAAGTCGCCTCGGTTCTTTGAGAGTGTTGGACGATATGCCTCGTCTTGATACATCCAATGATGGGGAGCCTCGTATATCGCTTCAGCCAATGAGTAAGTCTGCAGTGATAAGAATTCTCCGCTCCGCGTCCGCAGCAGGGGCATGGCCGTAATGACGTTGAAGTCGTGCAGTGCATTGAATCCTTCATTGCGCTCTCTTGAGGGCAGTTCAAATGCCCCGAGCACTAGCTCCACAATATCGGTAGCAAGATTCGCCTTTGCTGCAATTTCATCGGCAGTGAATGAGAAAAGAGGGAGCATTGTCCACTCGTCAGGATGCTGCTTTCTCATGCGCTCACGAATTGAGTCAAAGCGGTCAGCATGGACGCCCTCTACTGCTTTCGCGACACGTGTGGCGTGATCGATGGTAAAGCCGCGGTTTGCTTGCAGCCATTTCGAATCGGCTGCGTATTTACGAGTCGCTAGGTCAAGGTACTGAAAGATGTAGGCCGCTTCACCGCTGTAGAAAATCGGTTCTCGCAACACCTCCCCCCGTTCAAACGGGTTGAAGCCACCTTCCACGGCTTCCTTGGTTAGACCGGACCAAAATTCCCCAGACAGACAATGGTGTAACTCCTCAAGGAGTTTCTCCGTTGCATCCATGTATTCCTGCAGAGTCCTCGGTGCAGGCAAGGTCCAGTCGATATCTGTCTTGATCATCAAGCCGAGCAAGGTATTGATTTCCGTTCGGATGAGCCGCGAGGGAGAGAACATCTTCCTCATATCGGCTTCCTTCATGTCACCTGCGTGGAGAATCACGTTGTCACGGAAGCAGATGTGGGCTATTGCGTGCACGTAGCCAGGCTGGCAGCAAATCGCAGCCAGATCTGCAAAGACCTCTCGCTCTGTTCGCATGGACTTTTCAGTCATTGTTCATCCTTCGTAGGCGGCACTTTTCCTGCTGAGCCTCGCAGGCGACCACCGAGAGCACCGTGTTGCGCTGGTTCATGACAGGCTTTCCATGTAGGGGCGCATCACATTGGCCACTCGGCACAGCGTGGCATAGCGCCAGAGTTCGTCCATGCTCACGCGCTTGGCTCGCCAGGCTTCCTGCAGGGCTTCCATCGCGACATCGAGGCCGATCTTGTTGCGGAACTTAAAGCAGTCGGCCACGGTGCGGGCGACGTTGGTCACGCGCACGGTCACGCCATCGATCTGGTGCTCTTCAATCCCATCGGTCAGCGCAGCGCCGGAGAAGCGCACGATGCGCAGCGGCGGATAGTCCATCTTCGGCGCACGCGCCTTGTTGGGAATGGCGAGCCAGACCTCGAATGGCGACTGCGTGGTGAGGTCGTGCACCCGCAGTGCTGACAGCAGGCAGACGATGGCTTGTGGGTGTTTGCGGGCCACCTCGGCCAGCGTGCCATGCTCGGATACGCTGCGATCGGGACGGGCATACAGACCGCGACCCACTCGGACGAGCAGGCCCTGCCGAACCAGCCGCGTGAGGGCGACACTGGGCAGACCCAGCGCGTCGAGATCTCGCGGGCGTATGAGGCCGCGCTGGGCGGCGAGATCGAGAATGGTCTGGTGCGAAGTTTCCATGCTACCATGATGTTGCATTACGTCGGTAGTTGTCAATATATACCGACAAAACACAACCAATGTGGTTTCCTCTGCTCCCCCGATGCTGCAATCCAACCGCTTGATTCGTCCGCGCGTAACTCGTTGATATGTAAGGCTCGAAATTCGGGCCTTTGCGGACTTCGGGCCAGTTCCGGGGAGCGAGGCCGGAGCGAGGAATGGCCAGGAGAGAATGGAATGTGGCCCGGAACGGCCAATTCGGGCGGCTGGCGAAGTCCGCAGGCGTTCGCAGGAACCCACACGAGTACGCGGGAACCGGCGCGATCGGGCAAGAAAAAACCCCAACCGAGAACGGTTGGGGTTTCATTATTGGTGGAGGCGGCGGGAATTGAACCCGCGTCCGCAAGTCCTCTACAGACAGTTCTACATACTTAGCCGAGTTGTTTAATTTGACTTACCACACGCCAACCGGCAGGCTGGTGGTAAGCGAGTTACCTATCGTTTAGCGCTCTGCAAAGTAACCCTGCAAAACGCGATCCTCGTTAGTGACTCCACTGTCTGTTGCCAGACCCGGCGTTGAGGCCCACCGGTGTGGAGTTTAGCCGGATTAAGCGGCTAAAGCGTAGTTTTCGTCGTTTGCGACTATTTTTTTTCAGTGGTTTTACGAGGTAACTGATCCTCGGTATGCCCTGCTCTGCTTTGCAACCCACGTCGAAGCCGGATCGCCCCCCATGGAATTCTTAATTGCAAGTAAGAGTGGTGATTGATGCTAAAAGTTCAACTGCGGACATTCTAGCAGATTAAATGTAACGCAGCAGGTCTTCGGGGTGTTCGATCAGTTCGGCAGCACCCCAGGATTCTGGAGCGCTGCGGCTGCCGAGGTAGCCATACAGGGCGACGATGGGCTTGATGCCGGCCGCCAGGCTGGCTTGCACATCGCGTGCATCGTCACCCAGGTAGATGCAGTGCCCGGGCTGGGCGGCAATTTGCCGGCAGGCAGTCAGCAACGGTTCGGGATGCGGTTTGCTGTGGGGGGTGTCATCGCCGCTGATGATGCAGGCAGCGCGCTGATGCAGGCCGAGCAGCCGCATCAGCGGCTGGGTGAATCGGGCCGGCTTGTTGGTGACAATTCCCCAGGGGATGCTTTTCTGTTCAAGTTGTGTGAGCAGCTCGGGAATGCCTGGAAACAGGCACGTGTCCTGGCACAGCTGTTCCATGTAGAAGGCCAGGAATTCCTCGCGCATCGCCTGATAATCCGGATTGTCCGGGGTGAGATCGAATCCCAGGCGCAGCAGCGCGCGCGCGCCGCCCGAGGCCTCGGTGCGAATTTGTTCGATGGGCAGGGGGGGCTGGTTGCGTGCGGTCCGCTGCCGGTTGAGCGCATGGCCGAGGTCGGGGGCGGTATCCGCAATGGTGCCGTCGAAGTCGAACAGGATGGCTTCGGTCATGTCAGCGCTGCCAGCCGGGAATGTACATCAGGCCTGGAACGCCATGATGTAGTTGACACTGGTATCGGCTTCCAGGGCATAGACTTTGGTCAGCGGATTGTAGGTCATACCGATGATTTTGACTTCCATCAGTCCCGCATTGCGTGCCATGAGTGCCAGTTCGGAGGGTTTGATGAATTTGGCGTATTCATGGGTGCCGCGCGGCAGTAAGTTGAGTACATATTCCGCGCCGATAATCGCAAATAAATAGGACTTGGGGTTGCGGTTCAGGGTCGAAAAGAAGACCCACCCTCCAGGTTTTACCAGTCGCGAGCAGGAATGAATGACGCTGGCCGGGTCGGGCACATGTTCCAGCATTTCCATACAGGTGACGATGTCGTAGTGATGTGGTTGTTCAGTTGCGAGCGCTTCGACCGTGATTTTCCGGTAGTCGACCTGATGACCGCTTTCCAGCAGGTGCAGTTTGGCCACTTTGAGTGCCTTGTCGCTCAGATCGATGCCGGTCACCTGGGCGCCACGTGCAGCCATGGATTCCGACAGGATGCCCCCGCCACACCCGACATCAACAATGGTTTTTCCTTTTAGCCCTGCAATTTCATCGATAAAATTCAGCCGCAGCGGGTTGATTTCATGCAAGGGTTTGAATTCACTTTGGGGATCCCACCAGCGATGTGCCAGTTGACTGAATTTTTCCAGTTCCAGCGGATCCGCATTGATGCCATCATTTTCCATACAATATTTGCCTTGAGAGTTAACTGGTGAGACGTTTTTGCCAGTAAGTTGCGTGACCGAGCAGTTCGGATTCCTTGAGAGTAACAAGTTCTTTATTGTCCAGCAATAGCCGTCCGTTGATCCACACATGGGTGACCTGTTCACGTCCGGCAGTATATACGAGATGTGAAACAGGGTCGTAGCAAGGGGACAACTCGAGCCCAGAGAAATCGACTGCAACAATGTCTGCCGCTTTGCCTGCAACCAGACTGCCGGTTATCTGTTCCAGCCCCAGCGCTTTGGCGCCATTCAGGGTGGCCAGGCGCAATGCCTGCCAGGCGGGCAGCGTATCGGCCCGACCGCTGATGCCCTTGGCAAGCAGGGCGCAGAGGCGCATTTCCTCGAACATGTCGAGCCTATTGTTGCTGGCCGCGCCATCCGTGCCCAGACCGACGTTGACCCCTTGCTGGAGGAGCGTGGCGATGGGCGCTACGCCGCTCGCCAGTTTGAGATTGGAGGTCGGGCAATGTGCGACATGTCCGCCATATTGGTTGAATAGGCTGATTTCTTCCTCTTTTAGGTGGACCATATGTGCGGCGATCAGATTCGGGCCAAGCAGGCCGAGCCGTTGCAGTCGCATCAATGGGCGTATGCCATGGGTTGCGAGGCTTTCTTCAATTTCAGCCTGCGTTTCGTGCACATGGATATGGACGGGTAGTTGGAGTTGTTCCGCCATTGTCATGACTTTGTTCAAGGTTTTGTCGCTGACCGAATAGGGTGCATGCGGGGCCAGGCAAAATGTCAGTAACGGATGGTGGGGATACTGGTCGCGCAGCGCCAGTCCTTTAGCCAGATAATCATCAGCATCACTGGCGTAGGCACTCAGAAAATCGATCACGACCAATCCGATTCCGGCTCGCAGGCCACAGGCCGCGACCACTTCTGATGCGGCAGCCGGGAAAAAATACATGTCGTTGAAGCAAGTGATACCCCCCTTGAGCATTTCCGCGCAGGCGAGCTGTGTGCCTTCGCGCACAAAGCGCTCATCGACAAATCGGGCTTCAGCCGGCCAGATATGTTGTTTGAGCCATGTCATGAGTGGCTGGTCATCGGCTAAACCGCGCATCAAGGTCATGGCGGCATGGGTATGCAAATTGATCAGTCCGGGAATGAGGGCGTGCTGTTTCAGTGTGACGTGATGGGCGGGCTGGTAGCGCGACCGTGCTTCAGGGATGGGCAGTATCGCTTGGATCACGCCTTGGTGAACGGCGATGGCATGTTCTGTCAGGATGCTGCTGGACGGCTCGACCGGGATGATCCAACGCGCTTCGATCAGGGTATCGATGGCTGTGGTGTGCATGGTGTGTGGGGATGCCAAAATATGCCTCCATACAATTTTCGGCAGATACTTGCAGCCTGCAACAATCCATCGTCAGTTTCATGGTGTGCGGGCGCACCCTTGTGCCTGTTGGCGCTCGCCGGATGGAGATTATGGTTACGTCAGAAGAATTACTGCAAATGGTTGATGGGCATACACCAAAAAGCCCTGTTCGAGGACAGGGCTTTTTGGTCGATTTCAAAGGAAAATCAGTTGGCTTCTCTGGTACCTGCGACTTCGATTTCCACGCGGCGGTCTGGTCCCAGGCAGGCAATCAGATCTCTGGTGGCGCGGACGCCTTTACAGGTATCGCCGGTCACTGGATTGGCTTTGCCTTTGCCGTCGGTGAAGACGCGGTCGGGGCTGACGCCGAGCGAGACGAGATAGCTCTTGACGGCTTCGGCGCGTCTGACGGAGAGTTTTTTGTTGTACTCATCCGATCCGATCCGGTCGGTGTAGCCGACCGCAATGATTAGGTCGTAATTGACGTTTTCCAATTTGCTGACGAAGTCTTCCAGCGCTTGCTTGCCATCGGGTTTCAATACCGCTTTGTCAAAATCAAACAGGGCATCGGCCGAGAAGGATACTTTCTCAGGCTCAGGCAGTGGTGCGGGGGCAGGCGGCGGTGGTGGCGCCTCGACAACTTGCTCGGGCTGTTTGACCAGATCCGGATCACATTCATAGATTGCCATGGCAGGTGTCCAGTAACCGGTGCGCCAGCACAATCCGGTAGAATTTCTGACAACAATGCCGCGATCATCTACGCTATAGGCTTCAGCTTTTTCAGCCGCGCTGAACCCCTGTCTGGCAGAAATGCCATCCAGGCCATGCATATCGGCCATTACTGCGCCGGCACTCAGCAGCCCTGGCAAAACAACCGCCCCGATTAGATATTTCTTGGTTGATATTATCTTATTCATGCTATTGTCCTTATGTATAAAAACCCTGGTCTCAATCATCACACCCACTTCTTTTCTGGATCATATCTACCTGCTGACATGATCTATCCCTTGATCCTGGCCTGAAAATGATTGTTCATGCACTACTTGATTCGATTATGAGTCGTTCCTTTTATTTTTGTCAAACTTGTGTGTTGTCTTTACACAACAGTGTATCAATCATATTTGAAGGCCTGCCAATCAATTATCGGCAACTTTTCAGGATAATACACGTAGACAGGCTGTTGTCCGCTTGTATCCTGCTCATTTTTATATTCAGAAAGGCCAGAAATATTTATATATGATATGCAAGTTCAATAAAGAGAATGGCCGTGATTGAGACTAACGTTTTGCCAGCGATTGCAGCCTATGATCTGAGCCGCCGCTTCGGCCAGCGCAGCGCGGTGCATCAATTCAGCCTGCAATTGCATCGTGGTGACATTCTGGGCCTGCTGGGGCCGAATGGCGCTGGCAAAAGCACGACAATGCGGATGTTGACGGGCAATCTTGCGCCCAGCAGTGGCAGTGTACACATTTGTGGTGTGGATTTGGCGGCGTGTCCGCTGGAGGCCAAGCGGCATGTCGGCTATTTACCCGAGATGCCCCCGCTCTACCGCGAGCTGACCGTGGACGAATACCTGCGATTTGCCGCCAGACTGCACGGTGCGGATGGCGTGGCATTGCAGGCCGCCCTGGATGAGGTCAAGCAGCGTTGCGAATTGACCGCTGTCGGCAAGCGCCTGATCGGCGTGTTGTCCAAGGGTTTTCAGCAGCGTGTTGCACTTGCCCAGGCCATCATTCATCGACCGGAAGTGATCGTTATGGATGAGCCGACAGCGGGACTCGACCCCAATCAGATTCAGCGTGTCCGTGCGCTGATCCGTGAGCTTGGCCAGTCGCATGCAATTATTTTTTCTACCCATGCTTTATCGGAAGTCGAAGCGGTTTGTAGTCATGTGCAAATCATGCATCACGGCAGGTTGGTTCTGGATGCCGGGCTGGATGCGCTGAAGCGGCAGGGCGAAAACCTGGAAACCCTATTCGAGCAGCTCACTATGGGAGATGGACCAATGCGGGAAGCGACAAGATGATCACCACCATTGTCTGCAAGGAACTGAAAATATTATTTGCTTCATCTCTGGCATGGATCTTTCTGGCCTTGATGCAACTGGTGCTGGCCTGGGTATTTCTAGAGCGCTTGCATACCTTCCTGGCGATACAAACGCAGCTTACCCAGCTTGTCAATCCACCCGGCATCACCGAGGTGATCGTGGTGCCGGTATTTTCCATGGCGTCAGTTGCTTTTTTGATGATCACGCCGATCTTGAGCATGCGCATGCTGGCGGAAGAGCGGCGCAATCATACATTGGTGATGCTGATTTCCGCGCCGATTTCCATCGCGGCGATCGTACTGGGCAAGTTTGCTGCGCTGATGGTTTTCTTTCTGCTGGCACTGTTGCTGATCGTGATGCTGTCCGGCTCGCTGCTGGCTGGCGGCACCCTGGACTTCGGATTGTTATGCAGTAATATGCTCGGGCTCACGCTGCTGGCCGCTTGTTTTGCATCCCTGGGGTTATATCTTTCCAGTTTGTTTTCGCACCCGGCGCTGGCCGCGCTGAGCAGCATGGGCATTTTGCTGTTGTTGTGGCTCCTGGATATTGCGATGCTGGATGTGGCGCATCCTGTTCGTTATCTGTCGTTATTCCAGCATTTTGAGAATTTCAATCATGGCTTGATCGATACCTTTAGTTTGGTTTTTTGCCTGCTTTTTGTTGTGACTTTTCTGGTATTGACCATGCGTCAACTTGATGGGGAGCGCTTGCATGGCTAAGCGCAAGCGACCGCATCAGCCTCGTTACCAGACGGGTTCGGGGAGTATTTTGCTGGGGATCTTGATGGTGCTGTTGGGGTTGTGGGCGCTGGAGTACCGTATGCAGTGGGATATCACCCAGAATGGTCGCAACAGCCTGAGTCAGGCCAGTGTCGACTTACTCCAAAAGCTGGATGGGCCGGTGCAGGTGACGGTTTATGCAACGGCGCAAGACGCGCAGCTGGGGGACGTGCGTGGCACGATTCGCAACTTTATCGGCGTGTATCAACGTATCAAGCCCGATCTCATGCTGGATTTCATCGATCCGGTCGAGCAGCCGCAGCTCGCGCAGGACGCGGGAGTCAAGCTTAACGGTGAGATGGTGGTGCGTTTCAATCAACGCAGCGCGCGCCTGGCGGCAGTCAACGAACAGGCGTTCACCAATACCTTGCTACGGCTGGCGCGGACCAACGAGAAACGCTTGCTTGCTTTATCCGGACACGGTGAGCGCAAGCTGGACGGTGTTGCCCAGCGTGATCTGGGGAATTTCGGAGGCAGGCTGGAGGAAATCGGTTTCAAAACGGAGTCATTCAATTTTGCTGACGAAGTGGATGTTCCGCGCGATGCGAGCGTGTTGATGATCGCGTCACCACAAATTGATCTGCTGGCAGGAGAAATCGATCAGTTGTTGGATTACCTGGCGCGAGGCGGAAATTTGCTATGGCTGGTTGACGTGGGTTCGTTGCGTGGATTATTGCCATTGGCGGAGAGGCTGGGTATCGTTTTAACGCCGGGTGTGATTGTTGATCCCCAGGCGAAGCGGTTGCGGGCACCGCCTACCTTTGCTTTGGGATCGCTCTATGGTCCGCATGCTGTGACTGAAAATTTTGATTACCTGACCGTGTTTCCGTACGCGCGCCAGCTGATTCTGGAGCAGAACCGGGAGTGGTTCGGCACTGTATTGGTGGAAGCTGCTCCGCAAGGCTGGGTGGAAACTGGCGAGATCAGCGATGAAGTCTCGTTCGATGCGGACAGCGATGTTGCGGGCCCGGTCAGCGTGGCTGTGGCGTTGAGCCGGATTGTGGATGATCGCGAACAGCGCGTGATCGTGGTGGGAAGCGGGCATTTTCTAGCGAATAGTCATCTCGGTAATGGCGGCAATCTCGATTTCGGAATCAATATGGTTAACTGGCTGGCTGGAGATGAGTCTCTGATCGCGATTCAGCCACCTGCGACAGTCGATAGCCAGCTGGTGCTGAGTGAATGGGCGCTGACCGTGATCGTGGTGATCTTCCTGATTATGCTGCCGCTGGTATTCGTGGCAAGTGGGATTTTTGTCAGCTGGTATCGCAAGCGCCGATGATGCTGGCAGCCGATATGATAGGCATGAATCCGACGCTGGTCAGTGAGGCAGACGACAGGCGGAGCGCCTTGATTCAGCGGGATCGGGGTGTTTGATCATGCCGGAATTGCCAGAAGTCGAAATCACCCGGCGCGGGGTTGCGGCCCATTTGACTGGTCAGCGCATCGAGCAAGTGGCCGTGCGGCATACGGGGCTGCGCTGGCCGATAGCTGCCGATTTGGCATCGGTTCTGCCGCAGCAAATCATCCATACCGTGAGCAGGCGGGCAAAATATTTGCTGATGGCCTGCGATCATGGCGTGTTGATCATCCATTTGGGCATGTCCGGCAGTTTGCGTGTTTTGTCCGAACCGATGGCACCAGGCAAACACGATCATTTCGATTTGCTGCTGACCAACGGCCGCCTGCTGCGTTTTCGCGATCCGCGTCGATTCGGTGCAATTTTATGGTGGCCGGGCGATATTTGCCAGCATCCTTTGCTGGCGGGGTTGGGCCCGGAGCCTCTGAGCGAGCAGTTTGATGGCAAAGTTTTGTATGTCAGGACGCGTGGCCGGCGCGTCAGCATCAAGGAAGCACTCCTGAACCAACATATAGTGGTTGGCATAGGCAATATTTACGCCAACGAGGCCTTGTTTCATGCAGGGATTTCTCCGCTGACCCCGGCTGGTCGTCTGGGGGTAAAACGCTGTGAGCGGCTGGCCGAAGCTGTCAAGGTGACTTTGCTGCGCGCGATCGAGGCGGGAGGCAGCAGTCTGCGGGATTTTGTCGATTGTGAGGGCAGTCCGGGTTATTTTCAGCAGCAGTATTGGGTCTATGACCGCGCGAATCAGGCCTGTCGGCAGTGCGGCAGGCCTATTATGAAAATTCGGCAAGGACAGCGCTCGACTTTTTATTGCACGAATTGCCAGCGCTAGGAGGCTGTCCGAGAATGGCGATCGTAGCGAGGGCGAGGCTGGTTGAGTTGGATTTTTTGATCATTTGAGGCGAATAGTCGTTCTATTTAACGAAAAGGATCGTAAAATCCGGCCAATCAGGCTCGTCCGCAGTAGATCAGTCTATTCTCGGACAGCCTCCTAGCAGCTTGCGCCTGAAACACCTGATCGCTATTTCATAGGTTCAATCGACGATTCTTCTGAAGTTATAGAAGAACAGGGCGCCTGCCAGTATCAAGGCCAGCGGCCAATCGGTCAGCAACTCTTCCCACCATTCGGTCCCGACTCTGATTGGCATCTCGAGACTGAAGTCCTGATTATCAAGATTTTTGCCCTGGATGTACAAGGTGTATTGCCCAGGCTGGTCTAGCTGCAGTGCCTGGGAGATGGTGCCGGATTGATAGCGGCTGGCGGGAAGTGAAAGTATGTCTCGCTCACTGCCTGCTGCTTCTAATTTAGCCAGGCGCAGTACCAGGGGTTTGTCGCGAATGGCTTCTGGATAGAGCAGGTCGATCGTCACGTCAAGCATGCCGGGTCCGGGAACCTTGCCGCATAGAACGGGCACCGACAGGGCGCTCATGGCATCCTCCGGGATCTCGTAATCCTTGGGGATCAGGTAGGCGGAAAAGCCGATCAGCAGTGAATCGGTTTCGATTGTACAAGTACCGCCACGAAAGCCCTTGGGATAGGTATCGGACATATCGCCTTGGGAGCTCACATGAAATTGCATGCCTATCAGTGCGATCACGCTGATGATGCCTAAAGTCACCAGCAGGCGTCGCGTGTTTAAGGATAACCCTTGCCAAGTTTCCATCATGGTTTGTGATCCTCTTTGAAAAATTTTGATATAATTTATTAGCATATCTATATACCAAAAATGTTATGAAGTCAAACCGGGACCATGGATTAGCGCGCGGGCATGCTATTCGGATTGCCGTTAATGCGGGATCACCAGAAGACATGCTTGAGTGAGTGAATCCGGCATCCCCGGTTGGTTGCTGTTTTTGTAAGCACTGGATCTGTTGCCCTCGCAGACCTGGCAGTGGTTGCGCATGACCGGCGATTACGAAGATAGCCAGGCATCCAGACGCTGCTGGAGCGCATCGTATGGGCAATAGCCCATGGTTATCAGCCGCTGCCGAGCTGATTTCTCGGCCACAAGTGCTGGAAACCCGGTGATGCCCCATTCTGCCGCACGGCGGAAATGACCGAGAGTTTGCTGTTTTACCTGGCCGGACTCGAAAGTCTCGATGAAACTGGCAGCCGGTATGTGCAGACCGGCTGCCAGTTTTTCTAGGTTATCCGGCTGCGTGACATCTACCTGTTCAAGGTAAAACGCCCGTTGCACAGCCGAAAAGAATGGAAAGACTTGTGAAGGCTCGATCAGTGCTACGCTGATCAGCGCCCGGCTGGCAGGTTCGGTGTCATAAATGAAATTTTCCGGCAGGGCATTTTCGAAGTTGAACGGCTGGCCCGTTGTGGCCTGTACGGATTGCCAATGATGCAGGATCTCTGTTCTTTTGGCCGGCGCCCTCCCAGCAGCAGCTGGATAGCTAGACGCTGCGAGTATTCCGTTCTGATTCGTTCTATGACAGGCGCGAACCCCCAGCACCATGAGCACATGGGGTCTGCCACATACCATAGTGTGGGGGCGGTCATGTTGGCAATTCAGGCTGGGCAGGCGGGCAATCACGCTGCCGAACGCGAGGCACGTTTGCGTTCATGTTCGAGCAACAGGCGTTTGCGGATCCGGATGCTTTTGGGCGTGATTTCCACCAGTTCATCATCGGTGATGAATTCGATTGCGGATTCCAGTGTGAGCTGGATGGGGGGCGTCAGCACGACTGCTTCATCGTGACCCGATGCGCGAATGTTGGTCAATTGCTTGCCTTTGATCGGATTGACGACTAGATCGTTGTCGCGGCTGTGTATGCCGATGACCATGCCTTCGTACAGCGGATCGCCGGGGCTCACGAACATCCGCCCGCGTTCCTGTAGTTTCCACAGCGCATACGCGACGGCTTCGCCATTCTCGGCCGAGATTAACACCCCATTCTTGCGTGACGCGATGTCCGGGCGCATCGGTGCATATTCATCAAAGACGTGACTCATGATGCCGGTGCCACGTGTCATGGTCAGGAATTCCGATTGAAAGCCAATCAACCCCCGAGCAGGAATGCGATATTCCAGGCGTACCCGCCCGCGCCCATCCGGAATCATGTCCAATAGATCGCCGCGTCGCGTACCCAACGCCTCCATGACAGGGCCCTGATTGGCTTCGTCAACGTCGATGCTCAGGACTTCGAACGGTTCGCATTTGACGCCGTCGATTTCCCGAATTACCACGCGGGGGCGCGAGACTGCGAGCTCGTAGCCTTCGCGTCGCATGTTTTCAAGTAGTATCGTCAAATGCAATTCGCCCCTGCCCGAGACCAGGAAAGAATCGGTTTCGCTGGTTTCTTCCAGCCGCAGGGCGACGTTGGTCAACAGTTCTTTTTCCAGGCGCTCGCGCAATTGGCGGCTGGTGACGAATTTGCCTTCGCGGCCTGCGAAAGGCGAGGTATTGACCTGGAAGTTCATCGAGAGTGTGGGTTCGTCGACGACTGGCATCGGCAGCGCTTCGGGATGCTCGATATCCGCCAGCGTGGTGCCAATACTGAGTTCTTCGATGCCGCTGATCAGCACGATGTCACCGGCAGCCGCTTCACTCAGCTGGATCCGGTCCAGGCCTTGGAACCCCGAAACCTGATTGACGCGCGCTTTTTTCATCGCTTGATCACCGGTCATGACCATGACATCCTGCCCTGGCTTGATGCGGCCGCGATTAATGCGTCCAATCCCGATGCGCCCGACAAAGCTCGAATAATCGAGTGCGTTGATCTGCAGCTGCAGCCGCCCGTCGGGATCACCGGCGGGCGCTGGCACATGTTTGAGGATCATGTCGAACAGCGGACGCATATCTTTGCTGGGCTGATTCAAGTCCAGTGTGGCAAAGCCGTTCAGCGCGGAGGCGTAGACTACAGGAAAATCCAGTTGTGCTTCTGTCGCGTTCAGTTTGTCGAATAGATCGAAAGTATGATTCACTACCCAGTCGGGTCGGGCACCCGGCCGGTCGACCTTGTTGACGACTACAATCGGGCATAAACCCAGTGCCAGGGCTTTGCGGGTGACGAACCGGGTTTGTGGCATGGGGCCTTCCACGGCATCCACCAGCAGCAGGACGCCATCGACCATCGATAGCACGCGTTCGACTTCGCCGCCGAAATCGGCGTGCCCAGGGGTATCCACGATATTGATATGCACACCCTCATAGTCGATTGCACAATTTTTCGAGAAAATGGTGATGCCACGTTCGCGTTCAATGTCGTTGGAATCCATGACGCGTTCGGCTATCGTCTGGTGTGCGGCAAATGTGCCGGCTTGATGCAGGAGTTTGTCGACCATGGTGGTTTTGCCGTGGTCTACGTGGGCAATAATGGCAATATTGCGGAGCGGGCGTGTCATAATAAACGTGTCCTTGAGAATCAATCTGGGCGGGCTAGCTAAATTCATTATTATAACAGCGGGTCGGCCCGGCGCATGCATTGCTGCCAGTAAATTATTTATTACATTCAGGAAAAAAATCGATGTTTACAGGAATCGTTGAGGCTGTTGGTCGAATCAAATCCGTGGATGCCGGTGGTGATGCCCTGCGTATCCATATCGATCCTGGCGGCATGGATTTATCTGACGTTGCCATCGGTGACAGTATCGCTGTCAATGGTGCGTGTTTGACGGTGACCGCGCTGGAAAATAATTCTTTCGCGGTCGACATATCGGGCGAAACTCTAAACTGCACTTGTGGTCTGAACCTTTCTGATAATCCAGTTAACCTCGAAAAAGCGTTGCGGCTCTCCGACCGGCTGGACGGTCATCTGGTAAGCGGCCATGTCGATGGCGTGGCGGAAGTGACGCAATTCCGGCAGGCAGGTGATCGTTGCCTGCTCGCGATCCATGCACCCGAAGCGCTATTGCAATATATCGCCCCCAAGGGATCGGTTACGGTCGATGGGGTCAGCCTGACGGTGAATCAAGTCATAGACCACAGTTTTGAAGTCAATCTTATTCCCCATACATTACACAACACGAATTTCAAATATCTTGAGCAAGGCAAAAAAGTGAATCTCGAAATCGATATCGTGGCGCGCTATGTGGCGCGCTTATTGAACCGGGCATGACGACAGATATGGTCATCAGTCCAATAGAGGAAATTCTGGCCGATTTCAAGGCCGGCAGAATGGTTATTCTGGTCGATGAGGAAGATCGCGAGAATGAGGGCGATTTGGTGCTGGCTGCGGACTTTGTCACGCCGGAAGCGATCAATTTCATGGCCAGGCATGGCAGAGGGCTGATTTGTCTGACCTTGACCGAAGCCCGTTGCCAGCAACTCAAGCTGCCGATGATGGTTGCAGCCAATCATGCGCCATTGGGCACCAATTTCACGGTTTCGATCGAAGCGGCCAGTGGTGTCACGACGGGTATTTCTGCCGCCGACCGTGCTTGCACGATCCAGGCAGCGGTCAAGCCGGATGCCAGGCCTGAGGATCTGATTCAGCCTGGTCATATCTTCCCGCTCAAGGCACAGAAAGGTGGCGTGCTGGTGCGCGCAGGCCATACCGAGGCGGGATGTGACCTGGCACGCATGGCTGGATTGACCGAGGCGGCTGTGATATGTGAAATCCTCAAGGAGGATGGCGAAATGGCGCGGCTGCCGGATTTAATCGAATTTGCCAGGCAGCATCAGCTAAAAATTGGAACGATCGCGGACCTGATTCATCATCGCAGTCTGACTGAGAGTCTGGTCGAGCGGATAGCCGAACGGCCGATACAAACTGCCCAGGGAGCATTCAGGCTGATTGCTTACCATGATAGAATGCTCGGCGTGACGCATCTTGCACTGGTAAAAGGTGTGCCGAGTGCGGACAAGGAAGTGCTGGTGCGTGTACATGAACCGCTGTCCGTGATCGATATACTTGAAATCGATGACTGTACGCATTCCTGGAGTGTGCACGACGCGATGTCTGCCATTGCGCGCGCGGAGCAAGGGGTGATTGTGTTGCTCCATCGAAAAAATGATGCGCATATCCTGACAGAGCGCATTACCCAGACCCGACCACGCCAGCAAGATAAACCTACCACTGATTTGCGCCATCATGGCATAGGCGCTCAAATTCTGAAAGACTTGGGTGTTGGTAAAATGCGCTTGCTGGCCACTCCCCGTAGAATGCCCAGTATGACAGGCTTCGGTCTGGAAGTGACCGGTTATCTGGAGCCTGAACGCCGCGTGTGTGACTGAAGGACTTTTCCAGCCATCAGTAATCAATTTCATTCTTTAAGGAGCATTCCGTATGGCTTACTATGACAATATTCTTGAACTCGATACAAGTCTTATGGGTAATGGGCTCCGCATTGGCATTGTCATGAGCCGTTTTAATATCGATGTCAGCGAAGGATTGCTCGGTGCCTGTACCGCAGAGCTGATCAAACAGGGTGTGCTGGAAGCGGATATGCTCCTGCTGACAGTACCCGGTGCGCTGGAGATTCCGATTGCCTTGCAGAAAATGGCCATGTCCGATCAATACGATGCCTTGATCGCACTGGGCGCAGTCATTCGCGGCGATACTTACCACTTCGAGATTGTGGCCAATGAATCCGCACGTGGTTTGGCCTCGGTCGCGCTGGAGTGTGATATTCCCATTGCTAATGGCATCCTCACCACCGAGAGCGAGGATCAGGCACTGGCCCGCATGACGCAGAAAGGGATTGACGCCGCACAAGCCGCGCTGGAAATGGCCAATCTCACATTGAAACTTGATGAAATTGACCAATCTACTGATGTATGACCTTGTCTGATCCTATCGCGCCTGCCAAGCCGGCGCCGAAATTCAAAAAGCGCCGTCATTTGTCACGAGAGCTTGCTTTGCAGGGGATCTATCAATGGCGGTTGGCTGGCGGCAATGCCAGTGATATCGACGCGCAGCTGCGTGAAGCCAAAATTTTCAGCAGAGTCGATGTCACATATTTTTCGGATTTATTGTATGGCGTGCTGAAACATGTCACTGCATTGCAGGAACAAATTCAGCCATGCCTGGATCGTCAGTTGTCTGAACTCAGTCCCGTGGAGTTTTCGATTCTATCGCTCAGCACCTATGAGTTGGTTCACCATCCGGAGATACCTTACCGGGCGGTTATCAATGAAGCGATCGAATTAGCCAAGAGCTATGGCGGCACTGACGGACACAAATATGTCAATGGTGTTTTGGACAAACTGGCCGGCCGCCTGCGGCCCGATGAGTTGGCGCTGCACCGTGCCCGCTCGTTCAAACAGAATTAATCCGCCTAGGAGGCTGTCCGAGAATAGCGATCGTAGCGAGGGCGAGGCTGGTTGAGATGGATTTTTCGATCATTTGAGGCGAATAGTTGTTCTATTTAACGAAAAGGAACGTAAAATCCGGCCAATCAGGCTCGTCCGCAGTAGATCAGTCTATTCTCGGACAGCCTCCTAGCGGGAACAGGGATTATCTGTCCCCAGCAAGGGTTAGTATCGGTGATGAATTCCGAGTTTGACATCATCCGCCACTATTTTTCTCGTGCACCCAGGCATGCGTTATTGGGCGTGGGGGATGATGCCGCATTGGTCGCTTGTTCGCCAGGGAAGAATTTGGCCATTTCGACCGATACATTGGTGGCGGGGCGACATTTCTTCCCGGATGTCGCGCCCGACAAGCTGGGTTACAAGGCGCTCGCCGTGAATCTGTCTGATATGGCGGCGATGGGCGCGATGCCGCGCTGGGTAACGTTATCCCTGACATTGACCGAGGCGCTGGCGCAAAACGACGATTGGCTCAAGGGTTTCGCCAGTGGCTTCTTCGCATTGGCGGATTTATACCAGGTCGAGCTGATCGGCGGCGATACGACGGGCGGGCCGCTTAATATCGGGGTGCAGATTATCGGTGAAATTCCGGCCGGTAAGGCGCTCAAGCGCAGTGGCGCAGTGCCAGGCGACGATATCTGGATCTCGGGAGAGCTCGGAAATGCTGCCATGGGACTGGCGTATTTGCAGCAGCGCCTGGTATTGACAGCAGAGGAGGCTTCGCCTTGCCTGCGTGCGTTGCATGCACCGGTCCCTCGTGTCCGGCTTGGCCAGAGAATGCTGACGCTGGCGCATAGCGCCATTGATGTTTCAGATGGGTTGGTAGCCGACTTGGGTCATATACTGGCACGCTCCGATGTTTCGGCGGTCATCAATTTCGAAAAGATTCCCTGTTCTTCGACCTTAAAAAATAAATTGTCCCTGGAACATGCCAACCGGCAGCTGGTTATTGACTGTTTGTTGGCGGGCGGGGATGATTATGAATTGTGTATGACTGCACCTGAAAGCAAACGTGAAGCTATTGTGCAGCTTGCACAAGAATTGGGCGTTCCTCTTTCCTGTATCGGCAAGATTGTGACAGGAAGCGGATTGACTATTCTGACTGCCACTGGAAATCCTTTAACTGTTGAGAGAAAAGGTCATGATCACTTCCCTGCCCGATAATTATTCACCACAACATCGACGCCCATTGAAGCCGGACATTACGTTCGTGCATGTCAGACTGGCGCATTTCGTTGCCATGGGTGCGGGTATTGGTTTGATACGCTTTGCGCCCGGCACGATGGGCACGCTGGTGGCATTTCCGTTTTATTGGTTTTTGGAAACACTGGTCGAACCCATTTCACTTTTACTGATTATTGATGTCTTCTTTATTCTGGGTATCTGGGCCTGTGCTGTGACGGGCCGGGCACTCGGTTCGCCCGATCATTCCGGCATGGTGTGGGACGAGATTGTAGCCTTCATGCTGGTATTGTTTTTTACCCCGGATCACTGGCTTTGGCTGCTTGCTGCTTTTGTATTATTCCGTTTTTTCGATATCGTAAAACCCGCACCGATTGGCTATCTGGACAGCAAGCTCAAAGGAGGACTGGGTGTCATGCTTGATGATTTGGTCGCAGCCTTCTATACGTTACTTTGCCTGGCGGGCTGGAAGTCTATGGTGCTGTTTGAGAGCTATTTCTAATGCCTGATGGCCGTTCCGAGCCGAGTGATCAAGCATTGCTGTGCCTGGCCCAGCAGTTGGGAGATGTCCTCAGGATAAATGGATTGCTACTGGCGACTGCGGAGTCCTGTACGGGTGGCTGGATAGGCCAGGCAGTGACCGCTGTACCGGGCAGTTCCGCCTGGTATGACCGGGGGTTCATCACCTATAGTAATCCGGCCAAGCAGCAAATGCTGTGCGTGCAGTCAGCGACATTGAAGACTTATGGCGCGGTTTCCGAGCAAACTGCCAGGGAAATGGTGCAAGGAGCGCTTAAAATGAGTGCGGCGCAGGTTGCTGTGGCAGTCACGGGGATAGCCGGGCCCGATGGCGGGTCGGTGCAAAAACCGGTTGGAACGGTTTGCTTTGGCTGGATTGTTAAGGATCAGATATTAAATAGCGCAACCTGCTTGTTTAAAGGCGATCGTGAGACTATTCGGCGACAGGCCGTCACTACCGGGTTGCAGGGCACCCTCGATCTTCTGCAATCCTATTCTCAACTGGCCTGAACGTGCGCTTGCGCACCATCTGCTTTGCACGGCAATGTATCGTCGCAATGGCTATGACGTTGAAGAGATGGGCCTGGAATAGAAATTTCCAGACCACTTTTGAACAAATGGTGCTGGATGAACAAGCCGACGACCCATGGCCGCACGGTATTTGAATGTTAAATCCTGTTAGAATATATCGTGAAGCTGGCTAGACAGTCGCTGCCTGGGTAACCAGGGAGAGGAAAGTCCGGGCTCCATAGAGCAGGATGCCGGTTAATGGCCGGCCGCCGTGAGGTGAGGAATAGGGCCACAGAGACGAGCGTATTAAGTTACGGTGAAACGCGGTAACCTCCATCCGGAGCAAGACCAAATAGGCAGATGATGACGTTGCTCGCCGAGTCTGCGGGTAGGTTGCTTGAGCACATGGGTAACCATGTGCCTAGATGAATGACTGTCCATGACAGAACCCGGCTTATCGGCCAGCTTCGCTTTTCCTGAGCCAACCAGGCACTGCTGCTGCAACGATTGTGTCCGCCTGTGTTCCCGTTTTCTTCCTCGCGTTCAGCTGTATTTCTTTATTTTGCTCCGGTATGACTTCAGGGCAAGCGTAGAAACCAACTCATATTTTGCAGTACGCAAGCAACTACTCGCACAACCCTATCCAGGGGTTACTGTCGCCGGGCCATGGCACATCCCATGTTTGCGCGCTGTGTACAAAACGAAAAGGGCGATAGATTGTGCTATCGCCCTTTTCTGGCAATTCAACTATTCAAGCGTTTGCTTAGAAATCGTGACGTACGCCTACAGAGTAGACATTACGGTCAGCATCGCCGACAACGATATTTCTATCGTTTACCCAGACGCGTTGGTAACCACCAAACAGGCTGGAACGACGGCTCAGGTTGTGAATGACGCCGACGGTGATGTTTTCAACGTTGCGTCTAGCGGATGCGCCAAAGATACCTCTCGCGCCCTGGCTTTTCGCTTTGGTCATACCGCCTTGTGCGATCAGCATGGTGTTGCCAATGGTGTAGTCGGCACCCAGCATCCAGAGATAACCATCACCGTTTGCATTCATTGCGGAGTTGCATTGACCACGGCCGCCATCCAGGCTGATAGGTCCGACAGCTTGGCCAAAGGCAGCCGCATCGGTACAGGTTGCCGCGCCGCCGAATGGGTTGGCATTGTTGACATATTCATATTGCCCGCGTAAACGGAACTCATCGTAGCTCAGGCTAGCACCGCCACGGTAGATTTCTTCATTTCTTCCGCCGACATCTTTCTGCCATTCACTTCTATTGTCTCTGGAATAGCCACCAAAAACGTCTACACCTAGCGCGTCAAATTGTGCGCTGTACTTGGCAGCAATCTGGAAATCCCATTCGCCATTTTTGCCGCCGGCGTTGGTAGGATCTCCACCTACGCCGAAGTTGTTTACAGCAGGACTAAGTTTGTCAGCGCTGCCGGGCATCAGCAAAGCGGACAAGGAGAAGCCTTCTACGACTGGGGAGTCATAACGTACTGCGCTGTTGACAAAACCGTTGTCACCCGCACCATAGCCATTCAATGAGGAAACCATCAGACCACCACTACCGGTGGCGTGCAAGCTGGTGTAGGCGAATGGATCGATGGTTTGGCCACCGGCAAAATCTTTGAAAGGCGATTGTACGCGGCCGAATTTCAATTCACCCCATTGATCGCCGCCCAGACCGACCCATTGTTCACGTGCGGTTTGTTGTCTGCCCGAGCCTGGGTTGATAGCAAATTCAACCCGTCCCAATGCACGCAAACCCATTCCCAGGTCTTCAGCGATTTGCAGACCCCAGCGGGATTGCAAAGCATCATCGGTAATCGCTGTTTGATTTCTGAATCCATCGATATCAATGGTAGCGTATTCAGCTTGCAAGCGGCCGAAGATAGTGACATGCGTGCCTTGAGCGGAAGCCATCAATGGCGCTGCCAATGCTCCGGCCACAGCCAGAGAAATCAGTCTTTTTTTCATTTGAAACTCTCCTTAAAGATTAAAACAACCACAATCAACGATAAAGATCGTAATGTTGAACATTGCACATTCAAAATCTACCGAGGGCATGCTTCTTGAATGTATTGCTTGATTCAGACCTTCCGGATCAGAAGGGTTAGTCGGATTGTGCCCAAGAGGAATCAGTCGCGCAACAATAAACAAGCTTTTCTTGCTTTTTATGCCTCCATTTGTTGTTTTTGAGCAACACATCGGCATTGCGAGTCAAGAAATCGGTGGATAGCAGGAAAAAGTCGCTGCCCGGAGTTGATGCGGTGGGTATCCCGGATCGCTCAGGGAAGCATAGTATGCGATTACCAACGCGCAAGGGCGATGCCTGTCCGTGCGATCATTCTCCGCTCGTGAATTTCTCCAGCGCGCGCCGGACACGCTTGGTTGGCCTGCCCTTGCCTTCGAAATGGGGTTGTGCTTTCAGTTTCTCGGCGAGTTCTGCGCGCGCCTGACGGCTTTCATCCGTTTCGTGGTAGAGCTTCTGTGCTGCCGTTGCGGGCCCGCGTTTATTTGATAATGCCAGCACTTCCACTTGATAATGATAAGGTCCGATACGGATATCCAGTCTGTCGCCCACCGAGAGGGTTTTGGATGGTTTGATCCGTGCGCCATTGATATACACCCGCCCCCGTTCGATCGCTTCGGCGGCCAGTGACCGTGTCTTGAAAAAGCGCGCGGCGAATAACCACTTGTCAATGCGGTATTTCTCGCTTGGAACCGGTGCACTCATTTAGCAATAGCCAGAAAAATGGAATGTGATTGACTCGGAATCTTCAATTGGGCCGGCTGAATTGTGTGGTTTTTGCCACATGGCAGGGCTTTGTTGCATGATTACCCCAGTTGTGAGCATCGTAGCAATCAGGCGGCTACGAAAATGACAACTTGTTTTATGTATCATGATGTAATTTAGCCATATAAACTCGCCTAGGAGGCTGTCCGAGAATAGCGATCGTAGTGAGGGCGAGGCTGGTTGAGTTGGATTTTTCGATCATTTGAGGCGAATAGTCGTTCTATTTAACGAAAAGGATCGTAAAATCCGGCCAATCAGGCTCGCCCGCAGTAGATCAGCCTATTCTCGGACAGCCTCCTAGCGGTCAACCGGGGATTCCGGACTGGATTTGCTAAAGCCGCATCAATTCATCAGCAATCCATGCTCATCGCATGACATGGCTGCATATTCTTCTTCGAAGAAAAATTTCTGTTCCCCAAACGCGGGACGCAAATCATCCAGCCAGGTTGCCTGTGCATCGTAACGGGCGAAGAATGGCCGTTGCACCCAGTCCGGATTGCGGCCTTGAATGAAGCGCAGCACGAAAACACGTTCCCCATTGATATCCGCCACGCCCTGGATTTCAACCTTGCCAGGACCTGTACTCATTGATGGCCCGCGCGCGGTGCGCCCCATGCCAGAAACCTGCTGGATCGCGGCACGATAAATTTTCCAGGCCTTGGCCAGCGGGACTTCGAAATAGCGTTTAGCACCGGTATTTCGTTCCACGAACATATAGTAAGGCACAATGCCCTGCTGGACTTGATCTTTCCACATTTGCGCCCAGATTTCGGCATCATCGTTGATGTGTGCAACCAGTGGTGATTGGCTGCGTATAACGACGCCGGTTTCGCGCAGTTTCCTGATTGCCTCGCGGGCGATGGGTGTATCCAGTTCGCGCCAATGGTTGCAGTGCGCCATGATGGAGACATGTTTGCCGGCTTGTACCAATTTTTCGAGTAATTGTAACAAAGCGTGTGCGTCATCATCCAGCACGAAACGGTGGGGCCAGTACGACAAGGCTTTAGTTCCGATGCGTATCGTCTGAAGATGCTCGAATGCTGGCGTGACCAGCGGCTCGAGATAGCTTGCCAGGTGGCGGGTTTTCATGATCATGGGATCACCGCCTGTGATCAGGAGATCGGTCACTTCCTGGTGTCGTCCCAAATATCGGTGCAACAGGGCGGATTCGCTGGTTGCGATGCGCAGCGATTTATCACCCACGAACTGGGCCCAGCGGAAGCAGAAAGTGCAGTAGCTATGGCAGGTTTGGCCCTGACTGGGGAAAAACAATACTGTTTCGCGGTATTTATGTTGCATCCCGTCGAGATGCTCGCCATCCAGGCGTGGCACGTTGAGTGACTGCTGTGCGGCTGGATGGGGGTTGAGCTGCTCACGGATCACTTTGATCGCAGTTTGCAGGGAAGCGGGATCAGCCTGGGTATTGAGCATCGATGCGATCCGATCAAAGTCTTCCGGTGCCAGCATGTCTTGTTGCGGGAAGGTAAGCTGAAATATCGGATCATGCGGAATGTTGCTCCAGTCTATCAATTCATCTATGACATATTGATTGACCCGGAAGGGCAGTACCTTGGCAACGACTCGCATGGCACGCCGCTGTGCGGGCGATAGCCGTGCTATTTGTGGAATGGCTTCGAGATGTTGCTCGGTATAGACTCGATAGTTTCTGACAGCGGTCAGATTCGTTAATGGATTGTTGTTATGGGTGCTTGAATAATCATATAAATGCATGAGTACGTCCTGAAAATTGCAAGGATTTACCAGGCGATCATTCTTGACGGGCTGCCATCTTTCGCAGCGAGTTCTCGGGAAGCCGAAGCGGCTCACGAGGAGTGCCCTGACCGCTAATTTTCTCTGCCCAGCGGCTACATTGTCAAGAATTGCCAGGTTGATAAGGTGTGCCGATGTGTATGGCGTTTATACACGAGCAGCCGAATATGTAAGTTTAGGAGGCCAGTGCAAAACTGTTGAAAAGTGGTGAATCAGGATCAAACAGTCATTTGCGGGTATCGGCCGCATGTGACGATGATCGCGTATTGGATCGCCTGTACCAAGGGTCTGCCAATCTGCTAGGCATACTATTGGCGTTTTTAGGCCGTGGTTAAGTAAGTTGGCGCTGACATCCTACTGGTCCAGAATCAGCACAAGGGCAGTTATGATAACATTATCTGCCAGTTAGCGCAGGTACATAGCCCGTTAACTCCCTTGTGCGTGGCCGGATTGGCGAAATATTGGCTTGGTAATCAGTTGGCGCCTGTGGAGCGTGCCAACCATTCGCGTCCTTTCAACATGGCATTCCAGTACAGCCAAGGAAAAAACTTTGCTTTGAGCTGCCAGTAAAATCTTCTGGGAACAGTCGGATCAAGTGGAAAGGAGGGCAGCAATTTGCCGCCATAACCGAACTCGGCCATTATCACCTTGCCACGCTCAACCGTCAGGGGGCAGGCGCCGTACCCATCATAAATGGTTTTCAGTTCGTGCCCTGCTTTGGCGGCGAGCAGGTTCTCGGCGACGATGACAATCTGTTTTCTGGCCGCAGCCGCGGTTTTGGCGTTGGGCGAAGAGCTTGCGTCACCCAACGAAAAGATGTTCGGGTAACGCGCATGCTGTAATGTTTGCGGGTTGACTTCACAGAAACCGCTGGCATCGGCCAGGGGGCTGTTGCGTAAGAAATCGGGAGCGACTTGGGGCGGCGTGACATGGAGCATATCAAAGGGTTTGTCTACCTGGCTGACTTGTCCCGAGCTGTCCTTGATCTCAAATGTTGCAATCCTATCGCTGCCATTGACTTTGATCAGGTTGGAATTGAAAGCCAGCTTGGCATGATAGCGCTTGATGTACTCCATCAAGGGCGGCACGAAATCCGCCACCCCGAACAGTGCTGGTGTGGCGGTATTGAATTCGACATCGATGTCATTCAGAACACCTTGGCGCAACCAATGGTCGCAGGATAAGTACATTGCCTTTTGCGGCGCGCCGGCACATTTGATCGGCATCGGTGGTTGTGTGAATAGCGCTTTGCCGTTCTTGAGTTGTTCGGTCAGAGACCAGGTATAGGGCGCCAAATCGAACCGGTAGTTCGAGGTAACGCCATTTTTGCCCAGCGTTTCTTCAATGCCTTCGATTTTCTCCCATGCCAGCCGAATGCCCGGGCAGACAATCAATTGACGATAGCCGATCGAGCGTCCATCCGCTAAATGAACCAGATTGTTATCCGGTGTAAAACCGCTGACTTCAGCCTGTATCCATTCCGCGCCCGGTGGAATGACATTGGCCGTATCGCGGACTGTTTCTGCAATGTCATATGCGCCACCACCCACCAGCGTCCATGCAGGTTGGTAGTAGTGTTTGGTGCTCGGTTCGATGATGGCGATGCGCAGAGAAGACTGGCGGCGTAACAGGCTCGCCGTGACACCGATACCTGCCGATCCGCCGCCTACCACCACGATATCGAATGCATTGTCCCAGTTGCAGGCCGCCAAAGTTTGTTTGTCAGCAGTCTGTGCAGGCGGAACGCTGTATGTTTTGGACGAACCTTCTTCCCAGCTGCAGGCGTCAGTGATGCGCTCTTCTTGCTTGCCAGCGACTTGGGTTGTTTCGCTTTGCTCATATAAGGCCTTGGCGCGCTTGCCCGAGCCGCAAAAAGCCAATACCGGGCCGGGCAGTTCTTCCAGCAGATGGTGGAATTCGGCGCACTTTTCAGCGGTCACTTTCCCAATTTCAACCGGCAGATAGGTAAATCGCAAGCCAGCTGCTTGCGCTGCATTTTCCAGCTCGGAGCTGGCAGGCTGGCTTTCCCCGCCTTCCCCATCGGGACGGTTGCAAATGATCGACTTGTAACCTGCTGCGGCGATCTTGGCGATATCTTCGGTGCTGATTTGTCCCGTGACAGCGACTTTGTCATCCAGCTTGTTCCAGTTTGCTTGGGGTGTTGTGCTCATGATGCGCTCCTCCTGTTGGGATACATTTGCATAATTGCCGGCATGACTAGGCATGCCAGGCTTTTCCGGGATATGTCAATTGGCTTATCGTGACGCGGTACCTCCGCTTGCCCGACGTGAATGCTCAAAGAGATTGTCGATAAAGGGCGCGGTGTCGTGCGTGCTGCGTGCTGCGTGCAGGCCGCTGTCCTGGCAATATAAATTGAATAGGGTCAGCATGATTTGAATGGCTTCCGGACTGGCAAGACTGTAGTAAATATATTTCCCTTGGCGTTCTGTCGATACGAGTTTTTCCTCACGCAGCACTGTCAGCTGTTGCGAGAGTGTGGGTTGTCGAATGCCCAGTTGCTGTTCCAGTTCGCCGACATTTTTTCTTCCTTGCATTAACTTGCATAGAATCAATAAGCGATCTTCGTTGGCCAGAATTCTCAGCATTGCACAGGCTCTGGCGGCAGCGGCACGTTCCTCTATCATTGCCGACAGGTCTGGCAGTTGTGCGGATGAATTAATCATTGTTCAAGTTTTAAAATTATAGGCATGATTCATGAAGTCAGCGTGCATTGTGTCGTGTTCCGATGGAAAATCTTTGTCAGTGATGACGGCTGCGGCGTTTTTCCAGCTGATCAAAAATCACCATCCCTGAGAGCATGGCAACGACGAATATAATCGCGCCTGAATGACCGGATGCAGCCAGCACTAATCCCGGTCCGGGACATATGCCCGCTATGCCCCAGCCCACGCCAAACGCGATGCTGCCCAGAATCAAACGATGGTCCAGAATATTGGAGGTGGGTAAATGCAGGGGGGATGCCAATAACGTCTGGCCACGTTTTTTTGCCAGCCTGAAGGCGAAAAAGCCGACACCTACGGCACCGGCCATCACAAAAGCGAGGGAAGGATCCCATTGCTCGGTGACATCCAAAAAGGCGAGCACTTTCGCAGGATTTACCATGCCAGACAGGATCAGTCCGATCCCAAAAACAAGTCCTGAGAGTAATGCGATAAGCTGGATGAGCATGAGTGTTTATCCTCTACATTGTTGCAATCTGATATTAACCGGCCAGGCTGGCATAATGATTTTTCGATGCGTAATCGATTTGGTTGCCAGCCCATGGTTTAGTGCAGGCCGTGCCGAAAGACATAAACCGTAATCATCCCCATTGTCATGAATAACAGGGTGGCCACGATTGAGCGCGGTGACAGGCGTGACAGGCCACACACCCCGTGCCCGCTGGTGCAGCCAGAGCCATACCGGGTGCCAAGTCCCACGATCAGCCCGGCCAGTGCGAGCAGTCCGTGGCTGGTTTCAACCTGGATGGCAGGCAGCTCGTCAAACCAGCGCCATAGCCATGGTGCCAGCAGCAAGCCGGCTACGAATGCAGCACGCCATCCGAAATCGCCCTTTTGTAATCTGAACAGTCCGCCCACAATACCGGATATACCAGCGATGCGGCCTGCAAAAATCAATAAAAATGCAGTGGCCAGTCCAATGATTGCGCCGCCGGCCAAGGCGCTTATTGGCGTAAAAGATTGCCAGTCAATCATGATGACACCTCAGTACGATAATCTATGTTTTAATAAAATGTATTGATACATTATAGCAATGTATATATTATAATCAACTAAAATATCAACTACCATAAGGAGCAGTTATGCAACCCAATATCCAGGCTTTCTTTGATTCGGCGACTTGGACTGTCAGCTACGTTGTATTTGACGAACCGGGCGGACATTGTGCGATTATTGATCCGGTTCTCGACTATGATCCCAAAGCTGGCAGGACCAAAAATACCTCAGCCGACAAATTGATTGAGTTCGTGCGATCAGAGCGCTTGACGGTCGATTGGATACTGGAAACGCATGCCCATGCCGATCATCTTTCGTCGGCAGACTATCTCAAATCGAAATTGGGTGGCAAAACAGCGATCGGGGATCATATTCCCAGTGTGCAAAGTGTTTTCAAGAAACTGTTCAATATGGAAGACAGCTTCAATCCTGACGGTTCGCAATTCGATCATTTGTTTGCCGATGGCGACACTTTTGAAGTCGGGCGCTTGCAGGGGAAAGTTTTGTTTGTTCCCGGCCATACCCCTGCTGATCTCGCTTATCAGTTTGCGGATGCAATCTTTATTGGTGATACCATGTTCATGCCGGATGTGGGAACAGCGCGGGCCGATTTTCCTGGCGGTGATGCCCGGCAGCTTTATCGATCAATTCAAAAATTGCTAGCCTTCCCAGCAGAAACGAGGTTATTCATGTGTCACGACTACCCGCCTACTGATCGCCCGGTCGAGTGGGAAACCACGGTGGCGGCTCAGCGTGCGCATAATATTCATGTCCATGACGGGGTGAGTGAAGATGAATTCGTCGCCATGCGTACAGCACGTGATGCAACCTTGGAGATGCCGGTCTTGATTCTGCCATCTGTGCAGCTGAACGTGCGCGCAGGCAAAATGCCGCCGGCGGAGGAGAATGGCTTAGCCTATTTCAAAATACCTATCAACGCTCTTTAGAGGCGCAGCCTGACGCTATGCGCTATGGTTCAACCCGTGCCATGGCCGATGGCGGCAAGAGCGGATAGCACGCTGATTGGATGTTATTTTCAGGAAGGAGAAACCGTATGGCGCCGAGTGACTGGAAACGGCGGCAATTCCTGCGAAACGCTGCATTGGCGTCACTTGCAGTCGGATGGCCTGGTCTTGTTTTTGCAGAAAGAAAATCCCAACAAATTGCAGGCAGTGAGTTTAAACCGGATGTGGAAATTGAGCTGGTCGCCAGGCGGGAGACTGTTTCCCTGAAACCCGGCCCTGCCACCCGAGTTTTCCGCTATCACGCTACCTTGCGCAAAGGCCCGCCTTCGACTCTTGTTGCCATGCCGGGCTATCTGGGACCCACCCTGAATTTCGCGCAGGGGCAGAAAGTCCGCATCATCTTCCATAATCAATTGCCGGAGCCGACTATCGCCCATTGGCATGGTTTGCACGTGCCACAAGTGATGGATGGTCACCCTATGTATGCCATTGCGCAGGGTCAGCAATATATTTATGAATTCGAAATCAGAAATCCGGCGGGCACAAATTGGTATCATTCGCATACCCATGAAATGACAGCCACCCAGGTCTACCAGGGATTGGCAGGATTGATTACGATTACCGATGAACAGGAGCAAAAGCTGGCGCTGCCTGGCGGAGAATATGATCTGCCGATTGTGATTCAGGACAGAAATTTTACCGCAGACAATCAGTTGCAATATCTGCGGCGTGGTATGCATGAGCGTATGGTGGGTTTTCTGGGCGATACGATTGTGGTGAACGGGCAGATCAAACCGGAAATTCCAGTTAAAACGCGTGCCTATCGCCTGCGCTTTTTTAATGGCTCCAACTCCAGAATTTATAAACTGGGGTGGAAAGACGGGACACCGCTTACAGTGATCGGCACTGATGGCACTTTGCTGGAGAAGCCCGAGACCTATCCTTATATCATGCTGGCGCCTGCTGAAAGGGTTGAGTGCTGGGTGGATTTCAGCGGACGCGAGCCTGGCACGGATCTCATGCTCTATAGCCTCGAATTTCAAGGTGCCATGCTGCGCATGGGCGGCGGCAGGCGTGGAGGCGGCGGTATGAGGCGGCACGGCATGCCGCAGGGCGCAGCATTTCCAGTGGTTAAATTTCACATTGCTGAAAAAGTCAGTGAGTCACCCGGATTGCCGGAAAACTTAACGCCATTTCATCGTCTGACTGAAAAGGATGTTTCGGATCCTGCCAGAGAGATTCCGGTCGCGCTCAGTATGAGGCGTATGTCGCCCCAGCTCAATGGCTTGTCGTTTGAGATGCTGAAGGTGGTGGATGCTGAACGTATTCCTGTCAATACCATCCAGAAAATCAGAATTTATCATGATGGTCATGGTATGCGGGGTGGCCGAGGGGGCGCGCGCGGAGGAAGGGGCGGCATGGGGATGACCATGCCACATCCCATTCACTTGCATGGAGAGCAGTTCCAGATACTTTCCCGCATCATGCATGATCAGAATACAGGCGACTATGACACTGTGAAAGACGGTTTTATCAATAGCGGCAGGAAAGACACAGTCTTGGTCATGCCGGGAGAAGAAGTGACTATTCTAAAGCCTTTCAATGATTACACCGGGCTATATCTTTATCACTGCCATAACCTCGAGCATGAGGATATGGGGATGATGCGCAACTTCCTGGTCA
>NZ_JBEUDO010000033.1:0-32141 GCF_050584665.1 Nitrosomonas sp. ANs5 | reverse complement strand
GCTTTCATTTCCTTATACAGTTCGGTTGGTGGCCTCCCCACCTCCCTGGATGGATCTCCAGCACTGGGCAACAAATCTTCAAGAAAGCTCGGGGTCACGTCTTGCGTTAATACAATCAATATTTAGAAACCTTCGCCCTGACACTTCCCTTTTGGCCCGCTATCGATATGGATTTCACACAAGAAATCATGAAATCATTGCGCACCCAGGGCGGGTACGCAATAAAGCTACGGCCACATAAACAAATCCAGCATCTCATTAGGTTCGTGCAATATTCGGGCTAGCGGTATAATCACAGCGTCTATGCAGCTTTTTTCAGACGCCGGCCTTCGATTATCCAACGATTCCTCTCACGTCATTCATGCACATCCACATTCTTGGCATCTGCGGCACTTTTATGGGCGGATTGGCCCTTCTTGCGCGCGCGGCCGGTCATATTGTAACCGGTTGCGATGCGAACGTTTACCCACCGATGAGCACCCAACTGATCAACCAGCAGATCGAACTCATCGAGGGTTATGGTGCCGAACAAGTCGCGCTCAAACCAGACTGGTTCGTGGTCGGCAATGTCGTGACTCGCGGCAACCCGCTGATGGAAGCCATTCTCGACGCCCACCTGCCCTATATCTCCGGGCCGCAGTGGCTGGCTCAGCATATTTTGCATGACAAGTGGGTGCTGGCTGTTGCGGGCACTCATGGCAAGACCACTACCAGCGCGATGCTTGCCTGGATATTGGACTACGCCGGGCTGTCTCCAGGCTTTCTGATTGGCGGGGTGCCGGAAAACTTCGGATTGTCGGCCCGTCTTGGGAAAATCGACGGCGACCAAACGACGTCACCTTTCTTTGTGATCGAGGCCGATGAATACGATACCGCCTTTTTCGATAAGCGCTCGAAATTCGTACATTACCAACCCAGGACCGCCATTTTGAATAACCTGGAATACGATCATGCCGATATTTTTTCAGACCTGGCAGCTATCGAAACCCAATTTCACCACCTTGTCCGCACCCTACCCGGCAACGGTCTGATTGTCGCCAACGGCCGCGAGGCCGCCTTGCAACGCGTGCTATCGCGTGGATGCTGGACGCCAGTCGAATTGTTCGGAACCGATGATGGCTGGCAAACAGTGACAGAATCCGTTCAAGCCCTGCAAATTTCTTTCCAGGGCAAGCCGCAAGGTACCTTGCATTGGGGGCTGTTGGGCGAACATAACCGCATGAATGCATTGGCGGCAATTGCCGCCGCCCGCCATGCCGGTGTGCCCGCGCATATCGGCATCGAGGCTTTGTCTTGTTTCAAGAATGTCAAACGGCGCATGGAGTTACACGGGACAGTCAATGGCATTCGTATCTATGATGATTTCGCCCATCATCCCACAGCCATCCGCACCACCCTGGCCGGCCTACGTGAGCAAGTTGGTCCAGCGCGTATCATCGCTATATTAGAACCGCGTTCGAATACCATGAAGCTCGGCACATGGCAAGATAGCCTGGCTGCAAGCCTGGCACCCGCCGATCGGATTTTCTGTTACACCCACCAGGCAGATTGGGACGTACAATCGGCGCTGGCAGCGCTCGGCGGCAAGGCCGGCACATATCCGGATTTCATGGCCATGATTGAAGCAATCGCCTCCACAGCCCGCCCTGATGACCATGTCCTAATTATGAGCAATGGCAGCTTCAATGGCCTGCATGCCAAACTGCTCACCAGGCTCGGGCGCACAAACGGCATCAATTGAACAGGTTGCCTGATAAACCAGCCCTGCCTGGCAAGGCAAACATCCAGGTCGGTTGACGTTGGGCTGCATTGCCGGGGCGCATGTACATCATTCACGGAGCGGATAATCGCGCAGCCAGACTTTTTCCCGACAACTGTAATTTAATGTCAGTTGGATGGTGCACAAGCGCACCCTTGTAGGCATGTGCCTGAAACGGAAATTTCCAAATAGCTTCTTATTGGCAGGCGCACTCCATGACTCAAGTCTTGCCTAGGAGGCTGTCCGAGAATAGACTGATCTACTGCGGACGAGCCTGATTGGCCGGATTTTACGATCCTTTTCGTTAAATAGAACGACTATTCGCTTCAAATGATCGAAAAATCCAACTCAACCAGCCTCGCCCTCGCTACGATCGCTATTCTCGGACAGCCTCCTAATCGGGAACAGATTCCCAAAAAGGTCTGTTATCCACATGGTCTTGCCTGGTGGATGGTTTACAATCATACAGATAGAAACTGGATGCCTCGGCTGGACAAGCTGCAGCAAGACATACGGCACGGCGCTTCCATTTCAGGGCGTTGTCGCCCATTGAATCGGCGTGCATATAGAGCCAGTATGCTTTTGCTCACAATATGTTTGGCTGACAACCAAAGGGACGATCGAGGCATCCAGGTTGGATATGCCAGTCCGCCATTCTCGCGCAAGTTGCACATGTTTGATTGACAAAGAGGAAAACATGCCCCAGAAAATTCACCTCATCGCCGGCGCACGTCCAAATTTTATGAAAATTGCGCCCATCGTTCGCGCACTCCAGCAACAAGGACGCCTGAGCTACAAAATTGTCCATACCGGTCAGCATTATGACAGGGAAATGAACGATGTCTTTTTCGAGGAACTGGGCATTCCGCAGCCGGATATTTTCATGGCGGCCGGCGGAGGCAGTCATGCCCAGCAAACGGCCAAAATCATGGTCGCTTTCGAGGAATACTGCCTGCAGCAGCGGCCAGACGCGGTGCTGGTGGTAGGCGATGTCAATTCGACTCTCGCCTGTTCGATTGTGGCCAAGAAACTGCATATTCCAGTCGCACATGTCGAAGCAGGCTTGCGCAGCGGTGATATGCGCATGCCGGAAGAGATCAACCGGTTGGTGACCGACAGCATCACGGACTGGTTTTTTGTCACTGAGCCGAGCGGATTGCAAAATCTCTTGCAGGAAGGGAAACCCGCTGCCGCCATTCACCATGTCGGCCATGTCATGGTGGACAATCTACTTTATCAGGCCGAGCAGCTCGCGCGGGCGGATACCTCGGCCTTCGAGACCAGCCAACTCAAGGCTGCGCTGGCCAATCAGGCATATGGCGTGGTCACGCTGCATCGGCCGAGCAATGTTGACGAACCCGAAACACTCGATCGCATCAGTCAGGCCCTGAAACAAATTGCGCACCGCCTGCCGCTGGTGCTCCCCGCACACCCACGCACGCGCGCCAATCTGCAGAAATTTGGCATTGATTTGGGACCCAATATCACACTCATTGGCCCACAAGCCTATATGCCGTTTCTGTATCTCTGGAAAGATGCGGCGCTCGTGCTGACCGACAGCGGCGGTCTGCAGGAAGAAACAACTGCCCTGGGTGTGCCCTGCATCACCCTCCGGGAAAATACCGAACGGCCGATCACCCTGGATGAAGGCACCAATATTCTGGCAGGGACCGATCCGGTGCGCATCCTGACTGAAGTGGACCAGATTCTGCAGGGCAAAGGCAAAATCGGACGCCGGCCGCACTTATGGGACGGCCAGGCGGCACAGCGCATTGCCAGTATACTGGCGGACAATTTGGCTTGACGCCGTCATGGCTCCAACTCCAATTGCGCAACCCAGTCATCACCCACCCTATCGCTTTTTCCTGCCACTGATAGACATCCGAACATGAAACAATTGCTTGTACCTGTCATTCTTTCCGGCGGTTCCGGCACTCGCCTGTGGCCGCTGTCGCGTGAGCAATACCCGAAACAATTGTTGCCATTGATCGACGAGGATTCCTTGTTCCAGGCAACGGTACGCCGGCTGGATGGCCTGGATGACATTGCGGTCCAACCGCCCATCATTGTCAGTAACGAGGAATATCGCTTCGTCATCGCCGAGCAACTGCGGCTCATGCACAAACAGGGCACGATCATCCTCGAACCATGCGGCCGCAACACTGCGCCAGCCCTGAGCATTGCGGCACTGGCGGCAATGGATAATGATAGTGATCCCGTATTATTGGTCATGCCCTCGGATCATGTCATGACCGACATTCCCGCCTTTCAGGCGTCAGTTCGAAAAGGCATGCCACTTGCCGCAGACGGATTGATGGTGACTTTCGGCATTCAGCCCGATGCGCCCGAAACCGGTTATGGCTATATCCAGCATGGGCCCATGCTGGATGAATCGGGTGCATTTCAGATCATCCGTTTTGTCGAAAAACCGGATGCGGCCATCGCCCAGCAATATCTGGAGGCGGGCAATTATTTGTGGAATAGCGGCATGTTCATGATGCGGGCGTCGGTTTGGCTGTCTGCCATCGCCGCCTGCCGACGGGATATGCTCGAAGCTTGCCGTTCCGCCTGGCTGCAGGGCTCCATCGACGGAGACTTCCGCCGGTTGGAAAAAACGGCATTCACCGGCTGCCCCGGCGATTCGATTGATTATGCCGTCATGGAGCAACTCTCGGCGGGCCAGCTTGATTTACCGTCCGGCGCCATCGTACCGCTCTCTGCCGGCTGGTCGGATGTCGGTGCATGGGACGCCTTGTGGCGGACATTGCCCAAGGATGGCGCGGGCAATGTCATGCGGGGTGATGTCTTGTTGCACGACTGCCGCGAGACACTGGCCATTTCCGAAAATCGGCTGGTCGCCTGTATCGGGACCGACAACCTGGTGATCATTGAAACATCCGACGCCGTATTGGTCGTGCATCAGAGTAAAACGCAGGAAGTCAAAAAGATAGTCGACAAGCTGAAACAGCAGGCGCGCCCTGAAATCCGTTCACACCGCAAAATATACCGTCCCTGGGGTTGGTATGATGCAGTCGATGCCGGTGAACGTTTCCAGGTCAAGCGTATCGTTGTCAATCCGGGCGCCGCGCTGTCATTACAGATGCACCATCACCGGGCGGAACATTGGATCGTCGTGCGGGGAACCGCGCGTGTCTCGCGCGCGGATAAAGCCTACCTGGTGAGCGAAAACGAATCGACTTACATCCCCTTGGGCACGCCCCACCGCCTGGAAAACCCGGGCCGCTTGCCTCTGGAAATCATCGAGGTACAATCCGGTTCCTACCTCGGGGAAGACGACATCATCCGGTTTGAAGACAAGTATGGAAGAAAAGAAAGTTAAGGCAGCCACTTTAATATTTTTGCCATCGCCTCCATATTCGCTACGTTTGCCTATGCTGTTTTACAGCAGATGCGCACTCGAGCAATCGAACCGGCTGTCAAGTATAATGCCGGTTCATTTCATGATCTGATTCGACGGAGACAGCAATGCCGATCTATGAATATGCATGTCAAGCATGCGGGTTTGAGAAGGAACACTTACAGAAAATGAGTGATGTGCCGATCACAAACTGCCCCGCATGCGGTAGCGATTACTATGTCAAGAAAGTGTCTGCGGCAGGCTTCCAGTTAAAGGGAACCGGCTGGTATGTGACTGATTTCAGGAACAAGCAGGCACCCCAGCCAAGCTCGAAATCCACGCCGGAATCTGGCAAGGAAACTGCCGCCACGGCCACGGCAAACACAGCCCCGGCCACCTCGAATGCTGCATCCACGGCTTCCAGCTCTGGATAGCAAAACACGAGAAACTACCCATCCATTCATGTTTTATTGAATCCTATTTCACTTAATCAACACAAACGTAATCTTATGCGTACTGACTATTGCGGTTCTATCAACACACGTTATCTGGATAAAACGATCACATTGTATGGATGGGTACATCGCCGCCGCGATCATGGCGGCGTGATTTTCATTGATTTGCGTGATCGCGAAGGTATCGTGCAGGTAGTCTGCGACCCTGACAATACGCAGGCTTTCGGTATCGCAGAAAAAATCCGCAATGAGTTTGTGCTTGAGATTACCGGGACAGTCAGACATCGTCCTGAAGGCACCGTCAATCCAGGTATTTTTACTGGCGAAATAGAAGTTCTGGTCAGCACCATTACCATCCTCAATGCCTCAGCCACCCCTCCGTTTCAGATGGATGATGACAATCTGAGCGAGGCAATTCGGCTGGAATATCGCTATCTGGATCTACGTCGTCCGGCCATGCAGCACAATATGCGCTTGCGGCACAAGGTAGGGATGGCGGTGCGCACATTCCTTGATCAACATGGCTTCATCGATATCGAAACACCGATACTGACCAAATCCACGCCCGAAGGGGCGCGCGATTATCTGGTTCCCTCCCGCGTCAATTCGGGGCATTTTTTTGCCCTGCCGCAATCGCCCCAATTGTTCAAGCAACTGCTGATGGTCTCCGGGTTCGATCGCTATTACCAGATTACGCGTTGTTTCCGGGATGAAGACCTGCGCGCCGATCGCCAGCCCGAATTCACGCAAATCGACATCGAAACCTCTTTTCTTGCGGAAAACGAGATCATGAGCTTGATGGAAGACATGATCCGCCACTTGTTTGCCGCGACGATCAATATCGATTTGCCCGTTTCCTTTCCAAGACTGAGTCATACCGAAGCCATGTCCCGCTACGGCTCGGACAAACCGGATTTGCGCATACCCCTGGAATTTACCGAGTTGACCGATCTGATGCGGGAAGTCCCCTTCCAGGTATTTCGTGATGCCGCACAAAAACCCGATGGACGGGTCGCCGCCTTATGCATTCCCGGCGGAGGAGAACTATCACGCAAGGAAATCGATGAATACACGCAATTTGTCGCAATCTATGGCGCGAAAGGCCTGGCCTATATCAAGATCAATGATCTGGCAAAGGGACTGGAAGGCCTGCAATCCCCAATCCTGAAGTTTCTGCCTGATACGGTTGTGCAAGAAATACTGTCCCGAGCCCGGGCACAAGATGGCGATCTCATATTTTTTGGTGCCGACAAGGCCAAGGTGGTCAACGATGCGCTCGGCGCCCTGCGGGTCAAAATCGGGCATGAACGCGACTTGGTTGAGGATACCTGGAAACCGCTCTGGGTAGTGGACTTCCCAATGTTTGAATGGGATGAAGAAGAAAACCGCTGGCAGGCATTGCATCACCCGTTTACTTCTCCCCGTGAAGGTCACGAGGATTTGTTGACCACAGACCCCGGCCAGGCACTCTCCCGGGCTTATGACATGGTGCTGAATGGAGTCGAAATCGGCGGCGGATCGGTGCGTATTCATCGGCAAGATGTCCAGTCCAAGGTCTTTCAGGCCCTGAATATCACCGATGACGAGGCCAAGGAAAAATTCGGCTTCCTACTGGATGCCTTGCAATATGGCGCACCGCCCCACGGCGGCATCGCGTTTGGCCTTGATCGCATCGTTGCCATGATGACCGGCACTGATTCCATCCGTGACGTCATCGCGTTCCCCAAAACCCAGCGCGCGCAGTGCCTGCTCACCCATGCACCCAGCAATGTTGAAGAAAAACAGTTGCGGGAATTGCATATTCGCCTGCGCAAAACCGAAATCGCCAACAGTTAAATTGGATCGCTCTGTTGCAAGATTACAAACTCCCCGTATCCGTTCTGGTCGTCATTCACACCCGCGACTTGCAGATTCTGCTGCTTGAAAGGGCTGATCATCCCGGATTCTGGCAATCGGTAACCGGCAGCCAGAATCCAGGTGAAACGCTCACTCGAACGGCTATTCGGGAAGTCCATGAAGAAACGGGTATCGATGCAAGCGACCATTCACTGATCGACTGGCAAACACGGAATCAGTACGAGATTTATGAAGAATGGCGCTGGCGTTATCCGCCGGGCGTGACACACAATACCGAGCATGTGTTCAGTCTGGAAGTACCTGCCCAAACCCCGGTCAATATCGCTGCACGCGAGCATTTGGGGCACATCTGGCTACCCTGGCAAGCAGCCGCAGACAAGGTATTTTCCGCAAGCAATGCACAGGCCATACGCTGGTTGGCATCAAAACTGGCGGCAGAATGATTTTCCGGTAGGAACTGGGAAGAATAACTGGAATTGAATCAATAGGCATAGCACCAGAATTCTGATTGTTCGCAAAATCCTGGTAGGCGCGATTGGACTCGAACCAACGACCCCCACCATGTCAAGGTGGTGCTCTAACCAGCTGAGCTACGCGCCTAGGAAAGCTGGCATTCTAACCGAAATCACCAGCGGCTTCAAATTTATCTTGAAGCCGGAAAGGCTGGCTGCTGGGCGCGGCATTCAATCGGCATCCAACTTGGAATTCGGTTGAAGTGCGGGCCACGAGGCTATCCGAGAATAGACTGATCTACTGCGGACGATTCTGGCTGGCAGGATTTTTCGATCCTTTTCGTTGAATAGAATGACTATTCGCCTCAAATGATCGAAAAATCCTGCTCAACCAGCCTCGCCCTCGCTACGATCGCTATTCTCGGACAGCCTCCTAGCTGAAAGACAACGCAACCTGGCTGTCACGCTCGGAGACCTCAACCGGCACTTTTCCGCGCATCAATAACAACGGGCAAGTAGTATGATTGATGATCTGGCCGGCCACGCTCCCATGAACCACGCGCGCCACGCCAGACCGTCCATGGGTGCTCATGACGATCAAATCCGCCTGCTCTGCCTGAACAATCCGGGGAATGACGTTCACCGGGTCACCCAGCGCGACCTGGAAGCAGGATTCGACACCTGCAAGCTGCAACCGCAATTTTATCCGCTCCAAGTAAGCCACTGCTTGCCGAACAATAGGCGAATGCTCGGTGTCATTCAAATCTACGGCTGTTTGTGCGTCCACACGCCTGTCCTGGCAATCAGCCGGATCCACCACACGAATCATATGGACGCTTGCCCCTGTCAACTGTGCAAACTGGCATGCCGCAGGAATCGCCGTCTCGGCCAGCGGTGTGCCATCGAGCGGCAGAAGCACGACACCGGGCACCGAATCTGGCTTCGCCTGAGCCTGGGGCGGCGCCAGGAAGACCGGTTGGCGGGCATTGCGCACCACTTCATCGGCCACGCTGCCCAGCAGAGCCAGACCGAGGCCGGATCTGCCGTGTGTAGACATGGCAATCAGATCGACCTGCGCCTCTTCTGCCAGACTCAGAATAGTCTCGGCAGGCGCGCCTGCTAAAACCTGATGATTGACCCTGAAACCCAGCCGGCCAAGTCGTTGTGCGACAGCCTGGAGCCACTCTCCCCCGCCTGAAACAGCAGCCGGTTTATCATGACTACGTCCGGCTAGGATGGGTGATGGCAGCGCCGTCATGAGCAGGAGCTCGCTCTGCGCCGGCGTCACAAAACGAAGCAAATGTGGGATGGCTCGCTCAGCCAACTCCGTATCATCCAGCGGGATAAGTACTCGTCTGATCATTTATTCACCCCTTCACAATCACATGAACTTGGATATCATGCACGAGAACTTATTCTTCACTTTGATCTCGGTCAATGAAAAACCCGGTTTCACCTCCCCTTATTTCAAGGCCTTCCATTAGGGTTTCCAAGCTTAACGATACACCCAAACATGAATGACATTGAACAAAATTCTAAACGCTTCGGTCGCGAATTTTGTTGGAGGCCGTGGCACAATAGAATTAATTCGATTGCGAAAGCTGGTTTTGATTCCAACAAGACATCCATTGACCCGTCAGCACTAGTACTCCGTTCCGTCAATTAGCTTACAAATGAAATCGATGGATTCGCCTGCCAGGCTAGGCGCAAACCGCAGTCATAGCCGTAGCTATGGCGAGGATTTGCAACAACGCATGACAGCAGAAGGCGCGATTTCATGTAAGCGGTTTGGCGGAACGGAGTACTAGCCAAGGCACATAGCCAAAACGGGTAGCGGATAGTTTTATCCAACATGCTCGACCGACGGCAATGATGGTGGCTGTGTCGATGGCAAGTGAACCGTCACCTGATCGAATGGAATGATCCAGCCATACTGATTGCAGGCACTGACCGCAGTGCGTTGCAGGAAGCGACGGATTGACCAGTAATCTTCAGCGCCAGCACCAGTGAATATGGCCACAACCAATAGATTCAACGAAGAGCCCGCCGCCTCATTGAATTCCACCAACAGCGTTTTCAGATGGGAATGAAAAGGCTGTTGCACCAACTGTTCCTGCAGATAGGCACGCAGCGTTGGCACGATCTCGCTCAGAATGACATCTTGGTGCTGATAATCCACACCAAAGGTGATGGGCACGGCAAAACCGTCTCGTGACAGGTTACGGGGATTCTTCGCCAGATAGCTCTCGACACTGAAAGTCGTGATCGCGCCCATAATCTGCATCTGTACCGTTTCCGGAGTCTGGAGCAGCACCTTGCCGAACACATCACCATCGAGAATAACGACATCACCTTCCTGACTGGGAAACCAGGGCTCTTCCGGCGCATAAGGGCGCGATTGCATATCGACCAGGCGATCAATAGGCAAGCGCAGCAGACCACTGCCATGCAACAAAGGATTATGCAGGATGGTATAGAAGTTAAGTGATGCAATTTTCCAGGGGATACCCTGATAGACAATCCGCTCCCCTTCCCGGACACTGCCCATGTTAAGTAGAATACGGATCTCCTTGATATACCGTGGCAACGACTTTTGCAATCCCCACACCAGCCCGATGATCAGCAATATCAACAAGCCCAGCAGCAACCAATCGTCACGCACATACAAGACCAGAATGGCGGTAAACATGGACAAAATGATGGCCAGCGTCCGGAACAGCAAAATGGCGACCCGGGCCATCCTGCGGGTGCCGGGTTCGTGACGCCGGCTGTTCAATCTGCCGAGCAAGCGCTCCAGCCCGGCCAGAAGCAAGTAAACCAGCATGAAACCGCTGATTGCCAACACGATATTCAGTCCCCGCCCACTGGCAAATTCCTGCAACTTGGCGACCAATTCCTTGCCTGGCTCACCACTGGGGGCGCTCAAGCGTTGCAGTTGCGCATGGATGCGTTGCAAACGCCTTTCGGCGCTCTCGCGCTGATCCTGCCACTGCTCGAGCAAAGCATTAAGTGCCTTTTTAACCGTTGCCGCTTCGGTTTGCGCAATTGTATCCTCCAGTTCCGCTATGGCCGAGCTTGCGGTCTGCAGCCGGTCGTCATAGACTGCACGCTCGCTCTTCAAACGCTCTATCATGCGTGGCCGCTCGGTCAATTGCTTCAGTTCGTCGAGTATTGGCCGCGCGATCTCTTCGAGCTCCCGTTGCCAGTTAAAGGAAGCATCTTTCGGTTTGTGAACCAGCGTTGACAGGCTCAATCCACCGGTCGCGGTCTCTTCAAATAAATTTTTCAAATCTTGCAGATCCCGATCGAGTGCTTCTAATTGCGCCTCAATTTGTTGTACCACCGCTGGATCGGAAGTGCGTTTCACTTGCCGCTTGAGCTGGACGCGTTCAGCCTCGATCTTATTGATGGCCTCCAGCAGCGCCTGCAACACTTCCTGTGAGCTAGCCGGCGCTGCCGTTTCTGCAGTCACCGATGCGTCGGCTGCCGGCTGTGCATATAAACCTGGCAACCACCCCAAGCAAACGATAAACAAAATCAATCCGCGCAATATCATCAAAGCATTCCTCGATCAATCGGCACGCCAGAATCCGGTTACCGGATAGGTCGTGCACACTTTTTAGGGAACAACGATTATTCAAGGACAAACAGCCGGACAACAATACAGGTATCTGGCTGAGAAGCTGTTTAGAAATTTCCATTTTGGGCTCATCTCATCAACGTCATGTCCATGGCAGCGATGCATGGTCGCCGAAAAACGTCTGGATGGCCGCGGCCCGTTGGGCCTCGCCAAGACAGCAGTCAAGATATGTGCGGCGGTCATTTTTCTCTGTCCCGTCTTTGCGAGCGCAGCGCAGCAATCCAGCCCAACGTCAACCTGACCTTGATGCCGAATACCTCGCCAAGCAGGTAGTAGGGAAGATTGCCCATGGTTTTAGAAAAAGTAGTACGTATTACCACACATCATGCTGCTGCATAATCACTCGAAGCTAGTGTTTCCAAACAGCTTCTGAGCAGGTGTTATCAGGGCTGCTCGTCAGGCAAATAAGCTGGTACGTTTGCAATAGCGGTTGACGATTTATTCTGATATGCCTGAGTTCGATCAATGAGCGACCGCATCCCCCATTGAAATGATCCGCCCGCAATGCGCAAAGCGAGGCGGAATGAGCACTGCCCGGGAATCAGGCAGTTATTTTGCATGGTTGCAAGCCGGGCTACTTTATGGAAAATCCCTAAACAGCCCGGTTCGACCCTGTGCATGCGCGAGCATAGCCTGCGCAGCCATCCGGCATCAGAACTCGTTCCCCCGGCTTTGATCGACATCGAGCGGGCTGACCAGGCTACCAAAATTACCCCAGGCATTTCTGATATAAGAAACGACCTGAGCGATCTCGGCATCACGAATGATATGCTGGTAAGGCGGCATGCCATAGGGGCGCGGATTGCCTGCTGTGGACGGCGGATAGCCACCATATAGCACGCTCCGGATGGTATTCAATGGAGATTTCATGGTGACACTGCGGTTACCCGCCAACGGTGGATAAATACCAGGCGCCCCCTGCCCCGACTCCCCATGACAGTCCTGGCAATGTTTCTCATACACCAGTTCGCCACGTGCCAAATATTGACGAACGGCCTCCGGCATATCAGGTATCTGTCGCGTCTTGCGAGTGGTATCCGGCTTGCCGATGGATTGCAGGTAGACTGCCATTGCACGCATATCTTCAGGCGACAAGTGTTGCAGACTCTGTCGCACAATAGTGGCCATCGGGCCCGTGGTTACTGCGTCACTTGTGATACCAGTGGACAGTAATTCGACGATTGTCTCGATGGGCCAATCACCCACTCCGGCTTCCTGCGGGGCGATCAACGACGGCGCATACCAGTAATGTCCCATAATCTCACCGCCAGTCAGCTTATCGTCCTGGCTTGCGCCCCATACGTTACGGGCAGTATGGCAGGCATCGCAGTGCCCCAGCCCCTGCACCAGATAGGCGCCACGATTCCATTCCTCGCTTTTGGAGGAATCGGATTCATAGACACCTTCCTTGAAATACCACACCCGCCAGAGAAGCAAGAGCAGTTGATTGTCATAGGGGGAACGTATCCGGTGCTGTGGATTGGTTTGGTGGACGGGAGTGAGTGAACGCAAGTATGCAAAAATCGCATCGGCATCCTTTCGCGTCACCTTGGTGTATTCCGTATAGGGAAAAGCTGGGTATAAATAACGGCCATCCCTGGATTGCCCATGATGCATTGCTTGCCAGAAGTCGTCTGCACTCCACTGACCGATACCGGTCTCATTGTCGGGCGTGATGTTTGGTGTAACAAACTCTCCAAAAGGCGTGTTCAGCCTGCGCCCACCCGCATAGGACTTGCCGCCACGAGTCGTATGGCATCCCATACAATTACCGGAACGAGCCAGATAGGCACCCTGCTGCACAACTGCCTCGGTGGCAGTGGCACTGGCCAGCCCCTGGCCTGATGTCAGAGACATCACCAACAGCCCCCCCGCAATGGAAATGATCATTTGTCGGCTTTCCATCCACCACCACTGAAACGAACCGCTCATTGCACAATCTCCTTCTCCGACAATAGATGCTGGCAACGCCGCACCATTTCTGGCGCCAGCGTGTCGGACTGGGCCGGTTTACCCGCGACTGGCCGACCAGGCAGCCACATCACCAAGGCATTGACTTCGTACTGAGTCAGCTTATTTGCAATCTCCGACATACAATCAGGGATCTGGCCACGCATGATGCCACCATGACGCCAACCGCCGAATTGAGCGGCGAGATAAGCATGCGGCAAACCGAGCAACCCCGGTATGAACGGCTCCACGCCCATCAGCGCATCTCCATGACAGGCACTGCAGGCAGGCAGATTACGCATCGAATCACCCTTGTTAATCAGGTTTTCCACGGCCTCGATCTGTTCGGATGACATGGCGCGTGGCTTAGGCTGTGGATAAACATACGGCAAGGCGGCAAAATAGTGCGCAATCTCCTGCATATATTCATCTGACATATTTTCAAGCAAGATGGCCATGGGCTGATAATAGCGCCGGCCATCCCGGAAATTACGCAATTGGTTAAAAAGATAGCCAGCGGGCTTACCCGCAATCCGGGGATAATAGGCATCTTGACCCGTTCTGTCGATATCGCCATGACAAAGCGTACAAGGCTTGACGCGTTCTTCCAGGGTATCGGGCACCTCCAGAAAGATGGGCTGGGCAGCATTGGCCAGACTAAAACCGAGGTACATCCAGACAACAATAAAAAGCTTCATTTGGACCCAACTGTGAAAAAATATCGAGAATTGCGCGCTGAATCAGGGTCGTTTCTTGACAGCCTGTATCAGCGCCAAGCTATTCTACAAGATGGCAGTGTAGAGCAATCCAACCTGCCGGCAAAACTGGTTCTTGACTATGCGGTCGCGCATTATCACGTCTGGATCGGAACAAGCAGCATCACCCTACTGATCGGCCAACATTGCCCCCCACTTACCGCATTCTTGCGGCAACGGGGCTGCCGGGACGCACTGTACATCACAGCCTGCAATCCAGGCAGTCAGATCCTGCCCGCAGCCAAGAACCAATTGGCCAACCAGCGCCTGCAGGAACAATTGGCCCAATACAGCCGCTATATCTATCCAGGTGAGAGTATCGACCTCAGTGGTGCATGGCCTGCGGAGGCGGGCTTTCTCGCGCTGGGTCTCGAATTGACGACAGCCAAACGGACCGCTCATGAATTTGGTCAGAATGCGATCGTTTGGGCCACAACAGACGCCATACCGAAACTGGTTCTGCTGCGCTAGTACTCCGTTCCGCCAAACCGCTTACATGAAATCGCGCCTTCGCCTGTCATGCGTTGTTGCAAATCCTCGCCATAGCTACGGCTATGACTGCGGTTTGCGCCTAGGAGGCTGTCCGATGGGATTACACAACAGGCAGCGACGTGACTGACGCTGCCTGTCTCAAGCCAATGAAGCAGAGTGGCCTATTCCTAACTCTCAGCCTAACTCTCAACTTCAGCCCTGATCTCTAACTTAAATGCCTCGATCTCGGGCTCATTGAGGGTTTCCGTCTTGAGCAATTGTTCGGCAGCCTGATCCAATACCACCCGATTCTTGTCCAGAATCTTTATCGCGCGTTCAAGCGCCTGATCAACCAGGTTACGCACGGCCAAATCCACTTTATTGGCAGTGTCTTCACTATAATCCCGGCTTTTTGGAAAAGCGAATCCGGGTTGTAAAAATGGCGACTGGTCCCGGTCATAGGCTACATTTCCCAATGCAGCGCTCATGCCATAGCGTAATACCATCGCACGCGCAATATCGGTGGCGCGCGCCAGATCATCCGAGGCACCAGTCGAGATTTCTCCAAAAACCACCTGCTCGGCAGCACGTCCACCGAGCAATACGGCCATTTTGTTTTCCAGCTCCTTGCGCGTCATCAGAAAACGGTCTTCGGTCGGACGCTGGATGGTATAACCAAGCGCGCCCACGCCACGCGGAATAATCGAAATTTTGTGTATTACATCGGTGCCGGGTAGCGCGAGCGCCACCAAGGCATGGCCCAGCTCATGATAGGCGACCGTCTGCCTTTCTTCCGGGTTGAGCAAACGGTTACGTTTTTCCAGCCCCGCTACGATACGCTCGACCGCGTTGTTAAAATCCTCCATGCCCACCGCTACCGCTCTGCGCCGGGTAGCCAGCAAAGCCGCCTCGTTGATCAAGTTTGCCAGATCCGCCCCCGTGAAGCCGGGTGTCAGTGCGGCAATTTTCTCGGGATCGACATCAGTATCCAGCGTGACCTTGCCAATATGTACGCCCAGAATTTGTTCCCTGCCTTTTTTATCAGGCCGATCCACCAACACCTGGCGATCGAAGCGGCCGGCGCGCAGCAAGGCGGCATCGAGAATTTCCGGCCGATTGGTTGCAGCCAGCAATACGATACCACTGGAAGGATCAAATCCATCCAGTTCAGCTAGGAGCTGATTCAAGGTCTGTTCCTTCTCATCATGACCGCCGAAACCGGACGCACCGCGTGCCCGTCCTAGCGAATCAAGTTCATCAATGAAAATAATGGCTGGCGCCATTTGCCGCGCCTGCTCAAAGAGATCGCGTACCCGCGCCGCACCCACACCGACGAACATTTCGACAAACTCCGATCCGGAAATCGAGAAAAACGGCACACCCGCCTCGCCTGCCACGGCACGGGCGAGCAATGTTTTTCCGGTACCAGGCGGGCCGACCAGCAAGATGCCCTTGGGTGCCCGACCGCCTAAGCGACTATAGTCGGCGGGATTCTTGAGGAAGTTGACAATTTCTTCCAACTCTTCCTTGGCTTCATCGACACCGGCTACATCGGCGAAGGTAACCTTGGTTTCCTTTTCCACATAAACCTTGGCTCGGCTCTTCCCTACCGACATCAAACCGCTCCCCCCCATCATATTTTTGCTCATCCGTCGAATGATGAACAGCCAGATTCCAATGAAAATGGCCATCGGCAATATCCAGGAAAGCAGATCGCGGAGCCAAGTCCTTTGCACGATGCCGGTATAGATAACGCCGTGCTTATCCAGCATCTCGGCCAAATCCGATTCGACCCGGGTCGTGACAAAATCGGTAAAATCTTCTGTGGCGGTTTCCCGGAGCGAACCATAAATATGGTTATCGGTAATGTTGACTTCCGCCACATGGCCACGCTCCAATAGCGACTGGAACCGGCTGTATGGAATCGGCTCAATCCGGGTATATTCGGAATAGATACTCTGAATCAGCAAGATACCGAATATTGCAGTCAGGATATACCAGAAATTGATTTGTGCCTTTTTGTCTATTGATTGGTTATCCATAGTCATGATCGTTTTCTTTTCCTACTCTATAACGGTGAAGAAATAAAAATCCGCGTGAGAGAAAGCCGGCTGATCGCTAGTTTAAATACAGTATATGGCGGATATCGTGATAGCGCTACGGGCCGGATTACACCGTATTTCCTCAAGCAGAAATCGCTACGTATTGTTAGATAATACCCAATTTACCCGATTCAATGCTGAAATGTGCATGCCGGAAAAAATTTTCAAACACAAGCAGGGTTGCATGATCGCACCAGTCACATACAATATCGCTTCATACAACCCGAGAAAAAGGATTATTCGCAATGAAGACACGTGCGGCAGTCGCCTGGCAAGCTGGCCAGCCCCTTACAATCGAAGAAGTCGATCTGGACGGGCCCAAGGCGGGCGAAGTACTGGTTGAGATCAAGGCCACGGGAATATGCCATACGGATTACTACACCCTGTCTGGCGCAGATCCCGAAGGACTGTTTCCAGCCATACTCGGCCATGAAGGGGCGGGGATTGTGGTCGAAACCGGGCCCGGCGTCCGAACGCTCGCACCAGGCGATCACGTCATTCCGTTATACACACCGGAATGCCGAGAATGTAAATTCTGCCTTTCCCGGAAAACCAATCTATGTCAGGCCATTCGCACTACACAGGGACGAGGTTTGATGCCTGACAGTAGCGCGCGCTTTTCTCTTAACGGCCAGACCATTCTGCATTACATGGGCACTTCCACCTTTTCCAATTATGTCGTCGTGCCTGAAATCGCGCTGGCTAAAATTCGCAAGGATGCGCCGTTCGACAAGGTTTGTTACATCGGCTGCGGGGTCACCACCGGCATCGGTGCGGTTGTGTTCACGGCCAAAGTGGAAGCAGGTGCCAATGTCGCGGTATTCGGTTTGGGAGGAATTGGCCTGAATGTCATCCAGGGTGCTCGCATGGTTGGGGCCGACCGGATTATTGGCATCGATATCAATCCAGCACGCGAGTCACTGGCGCGCGAATTTGGCATGACCCATTTTCTCAATCCCAATGAAGTGGATAACATCGTCGATGCAGTCATACAACTGACCGATGGGGGCGCAGATTACAGTTTTGAATGCATTGGCAACACGCAAGTCATGCGGCAAGCGCTGGAATGCACACATAAAGGCTGGGGACGCAGCATTATCATCGGGGTAGCGGAAGCCGGCGCGGAAATCAGCACCCGTCCGTTCCAGCTCGTCACGGGCAGAAAATGGGAAGGCTCCGCTTTTGGCGGTGCACGTGGCCGTTCCGACGTGCCCAAAATCGTTGACTGGTATATGGAAGGAAAAATCAAGATCGATCCATTGATTACGCACACCCTCAAGCTGGAAGACATCAACGAAGGCTTCCGGTTGATGAAAGCCGGCGAATCGATCCGCTCGGTAGTCATTTACTAACAGGCGTATGTCAATCAAACTCGAAACCCGTAGCCAACATACCTGCTTTGATGGCGTCCAGGGATTCTATCAGCATCATTCCGAGATCATTGGCCTGCCCATGCGATTCGCGGTTTATGAGCCTCCACTGGCCAGACAACAACGGGTACCTGTGCTCTTCTTTCTAGCCGGACTCACTTGCACGGAAGAAACTTTCATGATCAAGGCCGGCGCCCAACGTTACGCAGCCGAGCTGGGATTGATGCTGGTCAGCCTGGACACCAGTCCTCGCGATACCGGCATTGCGGGAGAAGCGGATGATTGGGAAATCGGCGCGGGCGCCGGTTTCTATCTGGATGCGACCGAACCGCCCTGGTCCAAACACTTTCACATGGAAAGCTATGTCACACAAGAATTGTGTCACATCATCCTGTCCAAGTTCCCTGCCGACCCGGAACGGATGGGTATTTTCGGTCATTCCATGGGCGGCCATGGTGCCTTGACTTTGGCTTTGCGCCACCCCGGCCTCTATCAATCGGTATCGGCTTTTGCGCCGATTGCCGCGCCGATCAATTGCCTCTGGGGCCAAAAGGCATTCAGCCATTATCTGGGAGAATCAACAGACAGTTGGCAAAAACATGATGCCACGGCCTTGATTGAATCAGGCCACCGGCTACCGCCCTCCCTCATTGATCAGGGGCTCAATGATCCGTTTCTTGCTGAACAGCTCCATCCCGAATATTTTGAAACCGCTTGCCAGAAAGCCGGTCAGTCTCTTCTCCTGCGCCGCCATGCCGGCTATGATCACAGTTACTTTTTCATCAGTACTTTTATCCAGGATCACTTGCAACATCATCTTGCGCACTTGACGTCAAGTACCCGGCAATAGATACGATACTGGACACCAGCACCCAGCACCTCAAGGCATGCAAAAAGAGCAATACAGCCAGATGCCGTATTGCTCTTTATTGTCCGGGATCATGGGTGCAGGCGATCCTTATAGCACAACCACATCCGGCAGCGGGAAGCCATTGAAGTTACTGGCGTAGGCAGTCGTATAGGCGCCCGCATTCGGGATGATGATGAAATCGTCTTCTTGCAGATTCTCGGGCAACATTTCCTCGTGCATGAGTACATCGACCGAATCACAAGTAGGGCCCGCGATCGACCATGGAATCTCTGGACCATGACGCTGGGTCAGAATCTCGTAGCGAAGCCCCTCACTCACCTCTATGATGCCGCCGAATATCCCCGCATCCCAGTACATCCAACGCTTGCCGTTGCGGGTTGCCGTACCGACCACGCGGCAAACAAAACAAGCCGAGTCGGATACCAGGTAGCGTCCGGGCTCGGCGATAACGCGAATGTCTTCCGGCAAATCGGCGATTGCTTCATTGACAACCTCCGAAATGACTTCAATGGATGGAATTGGCTTGACATGACGGACAGGATAACCGCCGCCAATATTGAGCAGGCGTGGCTTGAGTCCAACCGCTCGCATTTCGTCAAAAACTTTTCTGGCGCGCTCGATACCTACTCGCCAATTCTGGGGGTTACGGCATTGAGAGCCTACATGGAAAGTCACACCTGCCAGGTCCGCCTGTAATCGCACAGCTTCTTCGATAATCTCGGCAATGTCCCCGAGATGAGTTCCGAACTTACCCGCCAAAGGCCAATCACTGCCAATATTGGGGGTATCGATCCGCAAATACAGCTTGGCATCCGGCTTGATGCGCACAATTTTGCGTAATTCCTCGACGCTATCGAGCACATACCACTCCACACCCTTGGCTGCGGCATACTCAAGGTAAGCGCGTGATTTCATCGGATTGCTGTAAAAAATCTCTGCAGCGGGCACACCCAGGCTCATCAGAAGATCGAGCTCGGCAATGGAGGCGATCTCAAAACTGACGCCCTCTTCAATCAGCGTCTTCAATACACGCGGATCCGGATTGGCTTTGGCCGCATAATGCGGATGCACGCGCGGCATGGCCGCCTTAAAACGCCTGGCCTTATCGCGCACAATGCGGGTATCGATCAGCAGGAAAGGTTTTTGGTAACCTTTTTTCAGTGTGGACTCTACCAGGGAAAGGTCCAGACTGGTCTCGGGGTGGGTGTCGAAAATGACATCAGTATGTGCTTGCTGCTGCAAGACGGCAGTTTGTGTTTTCATGTAGAACTCCTCTAGATCGCTACGTTTCAGGAATATGAATGTGAACCCAGCTAGTCAGGACGAATGGGTTAATCTTGCATATCATGATGACCTCCTTATTGGCTACCGGAATACTAAAGGGTACGAATTATAGACTGCATTTTTCCAGAATCAAGCGTTTTTTTGCATTAATTTTCCTAGAAAGATACATGAATAATCATTAAGTTACGGTCGATTGGACCAAATACCCGCAAATTAATTGCAAGCCGCACGCAAAAAAACAGACAAATCACGCCTGATAGCGGGAAATCATGAATTGAAAACAGGGCTCAAGAGCGGTACGACTGGCAGCCGCTAGCGCAAGCAACACCGCCCGGCCGTTTCATGCGGCCTGTCCATTGCATCACCTGGAGACTCGTCGCACCAGAACATGGAAATGAACGACGAATAAGGGATTATTCACGCAATCGAATACGCCTGGCGTCACGCATAATGCGCGCATATCGTTTTATCGTTAATACGCGAGGAGATGTCATGAGTGATACGGCCGCACCAGTCGATGCAAACAAAAAAATGAAACTCACTCTGCTCATTCTCACTGGATTACTTGCCATCGGCGCAGCCATTGGCGGGACATGGTATGTGATGAAAAACCAGATCGAGGAAGCCGAAGTCATATCTGGCATAAAACAGAAACCAGCCACTTTCATCAAGCTTGAAACTTTCACGGTCAATCTGCAACCGGAAAATGATGAACGCAATTATCTGCAGGTGGACCTTGCCATCAAGGCCTATGAAACTCAAGTCGTCGACCTCATCACGCAAAGAATGCCAGAAATACGCAATCAGATCATATTGCTGCTATCGAGCAAGAAACCCAGCGAAATCTACCACCCGGAAGGCAAACAACATCTCAGCCAGCACATTGCCGAGGCGATCAAGCTCAAGATCGAATCCGAGGTATTGCAGGAAGATATAGCGGACATCTTGTTCACCTCATTCATCATTCAATGATATCGCTGCATTATGGCCGAAAATTTTCTTACCCAGGATGAAGTCGATGCATTATTGAACCACGATAGCGTCGACAAGCAACAGAAAGACGCAGACGACGACAACCCATCCGATAACTCCGGTGTTCGCCCCTACAACATGGCGACGCAGGAACGCATCGTGCGTGGGCGTATGCCCACCTATGAAATCATCAATGCGCGGTTTGCAAGACTCCTGCAAATCGGTATCTATAATTTCATGCGCCGGGCGGTGGATATTGCAATCGGGCCGATCAAAACAATCAAATACAACGAGTTTCTGCGCACCCTGGTCGTACCCTCAAACCTCAACATGGTCAGCATGAAGCCGCTCCGTGGCACGGCCTTGATCGTTTTCGACCCGGATCTGATTTTTTTAATCGTGGATAACATGTTTGGCGGAGATGGACGCTTCCATACCAGAGTGGAAGGCCGTGAATTCACCTTGACTGAGCAGCGGATTATCCAGCGCCTGCTGGAGGTCGTGTTCGAAGACTACGAGAAAGCCTGGAAATCCGTTTATCCAATCAAATTTGAATATATCCGCTCAGAAATGAATCCACAATTCGCGAGCGTTGCCACTCCATCCGAGATTGTTGTCACAACCACATTCGAGCTCGACATCGGCGGTAGCCGGGGTGAGTTTCATGTCTGTATTCCATACACCATGTTCGAGCCGATCCGTGAACTGCTTAACAGCAGTCTACAAGGCGACCCTCTGGAAGTCGACAAATATTGGATCAATTCATTGAGCAGGCAGGTACAGGGTGCAGAAGTGCAACTTGTCGCCAACCTCGGCCATACCAAAGTTACCCTGCACCAGATCCTCAACATGCAGGTTGGCGATGTCGTGCCACTCGATATTCTGGATACCGTCACAGCCCAAGTAGATGGCGTACCGGTCATGGAATGCCATTACGGCATACTCAACGGACATTACGCACTCAAAGTCAAAACCATACGATCTCCAACCGAAACAGATTGATATCTGGAGCAAAATATGAACACACCAACAAAAACCAAACCACAAGCCGAATCACAAGCCGTTAGCGATGATTGGGCTGAGGCCATGGCGGAACAGCAGGCATCGGACGCCGCCTACGCCCCGCAAACCGAAGCACCGGAATCTCCGGCAACAGAAGCATCCGACACCGACGCAGCACCACGGACCGGCAATGAAGAATTGACCAAATCATCACCTGTTTTTGAACAATTTTCTAACAACAATACCCTGCACGACACCCACAATGATATCGACATGATTTTGGATATCCCCGTACAACTGACTGTTGAACTCGGTCGCACCAGAATCGCTATTAAGAACCTGTTGCAACTGGCACAAGGTTCCGTCGTCGAGCTGGATGGCATGGCGGGAGAACCAATGGATGTGCTGGTCAATGGTTGCCTGATTGCACAGGGGGAAGTCGTCGTGGTAAACGAAAAATTCGGGATTCGCCTGACCGATATCATCACCCCTAGTGAACGTATCCGCAAACTCAACCGCTAGCCCTTATGTCACGCATACTTGCTTGGATTGTCTTAACATTATTCATGCCAGTGCATGTGTACGCCGAATCTGCCCAGAATCAGGGTTTCGCAGCGCCGCCCCCGGTCATTTCGATGGATAATATGTTGCAGCTATCCACCGGGCTGCTGATAGTGCTGGCCTTGATTGGATTGATTGCCTGGCTATTCAAAAAAATCGGCATTCACCCTGGCGGGAAACCAGGCGTCTTGAAAATTGTCACCTCCACCAACATTGGCCAAAGAGAACGCGTCGTACTGACAGAAATCGGCGATACCTGGCTGGTGCTGGGCGTAGCACCCGGTCATGTCACTCTGCTCCACCGCATGGACAAACAAAATGATCTGGTCAATCAAGCAGCCGCCACGCCGCCTGGCGAGGAATTTTCCGATAAACTGCAAGCCAGCCTGAATCAGGACCATGCCAAATAGCATCTCAATCAATCCTGGCAGCGTATGCCGTAGGTTTTTGACATCACAAGCTGACCGCCACCGGTTAGCACCCGGCGTGGCCCGTTGCATGCTGGTATTGGGTCTTGGCCTCGCCTTGCCCGCGTTCGCGCAGCAAACCGGCTTGCCGGCCATCACCAGCGCGCCCTCCCCCGATGGTGGAACGACTTACACGCTCAGCCTGCAGACTCTCCTGCTGCTGACTTCATTGACTTTCCTGCCGGCCATTGTACTGATGATGTCCAGCTTCACACGCATCATCATTGTTCTATCACTGTTACGGCAAGCCATTGGCACCCAAGCCTCCCCACCCAATCAGGTCTTGATCGGCCTGGCATTATTCTTGTCTTTTTTTGTCATGTCGCCTGTCATCGATCAAATTTACACCGAGTCCTACCTGCCTTTTGCGGAAGACAAAATCAACATCATGGAAGCAGCGGAAAAAGCCAGCGAACCACTCAAGACTTTCATGCTCCGCCAAACGCGTGAAACTGATCTGGCCTTATTCGCACAGATTGCCGACAGCGGAGAAATCGAAGGCCCGGATCAGGTGCCGATGAAAATCCTGGTTCCCGCCTACATCACCAGCGAATTGAAAACAGCATTCCAAATCGGGTTCGTGGTATTTATTCCCTTCCTGATTATCGACATGGTCGTCGCCAGCACCCTGATGGCGATGGGGATGATGATGCTCTCGCCCATGATCATCTCGCTACCGTTCAAACTGATGCTGTTTGTACTGGCAGATGGCTGGCATCTACTAATCGGATCACTCACACAAAGTTTTTATATCTGAGAAAGGAGCAAAACCATGAGCCCGGAACACGCCATGACCATAGGCCGGCACGCGCTGGAAATCACCTTCATGGTCGCTGCCCCCCTATTGCTGACAGCGCTTGCAACCGGCCTGATTGTCAGCATCTTCCAGGCTGCCACTCAAATCAACGAAATGACTTTGTCATTCATTCCGAAACTGCTCGCCATGTTTACCGCCCTGGCGTTGGCAGGCCCCTGGATGCTGCAAGTGATGCTTGATTATATCGAGAGGCTATACGCCAGCATTCCCTGGATGGTCAGCAGCTAACTCCCCCACTCCGCGACCGCCGGACCCGTTCGCATGCTGAATATTACCACCACCGAGCTAAACACCTGGCTGGCAACGCTGCTCTGGCCGCTCACCAGGATACTCGGTCTGCTCGCCAGTGCGCCGGTATTGGGAAATAACGCCATCCCGGTCCAGATCAAATTGGGGCTGGCCATTCTGCTCACCATTCTGGTTGCGCCATCGCTGCCCCCGCTCCCTAAGATCGATCCGGGTTCGGGCATAGGCCTGGTCATTCTATTGCAGCAAGTTGTAATCGGACTGGCCATGGGGTTTGCCATGCGCATTGTTTTCACTGCAGTGGAAATGGCAGGTGAAATCATCGGATTGCAAATGGGGCTCGGATTTGCCACTTTTTTCGATCCCCAGCATTCAGGACAGGTCCAGTTAATTGGACGGTTCTTCGGGTTGATCACCACACTGGCCTTTCTGACCATCGACGGCCACCTGCAAATCGTCGCATTGCTTGTACGGAGCTTCAGTATTCTGCCGATCGGCCTAGAGGGCGTCACCGCCTTATCGTTTGCCACGCTCACCAATTGGGGAATCGAAATCTTCACGCTGGGGTTACGCCTGGCATTACCCGTCCTGACCGCGCTGCTCATCACGAATCTGGCATTGGGAATCCTGACACGCGCAGCGCCACAATTGAATATATTTGCGGTCGGCTTTCCCCTGACGCTGGGGATCGGCCTGGTCATGATGTCATTGACACTCCCCTATTTCGCGCCGGTACTCCGCCAAATATTCCTGGATGGGTTTTCCATGGCGCACACGCTCATCGAACCTCCGTGAGTTGCATCAGGGTTTTTCGCGCCTATTGGGGATCGGTAAAATCTGGTACTAAGCATATCGCAATGCATCATTCCCCCAAATAAGCCTTTTTTTTACCCCTTCTTCACCCGTTCACAACTTGTGCGCAATTGATAAGGTAGTTAGCGTCCGGACAAATTCCGCTGTGAACTTTGTCCATTATTTTTGGAGCCTAGCAATTATCATGTCATTCAAATCTCGCTTCAGATCGATATTGAATATTTCGCCGTTACCAGAAGAAGCGCATCGAGCAGATAGCGGCATATTCGACTTCAATCCTGATGGCACCCTGTCTCGTGAAGCAGTTTTTCACGAGCCTCATCCCCCTGAAGAGGCGTGTCATCAATTCCCAGCGGACAACGATAATCCATCGGGACTGGATGCCGAAAACATCGCCATCCATGAAGCCAGACAGCGACTCGAATGCGAGGCCAAGGCACGCGTGACAGCCGAAGCGCGTGCCCGGGCAGAAGCCAGCGCCAGATTGGCTGCCGAGGCAAGGATTAAAGCCGATACGGTTGCCACCGAAGAAGCCAAAGCACGTATTCGAGCCGAGACTTTGGCCAAGCGCGAAGCTCAGGCGCGCCATGAATTGGAAGCAAAACTGCGCCAAACGATAGAAGCCGGTGCCAAAGCAGAAAAAGAGATCGTCGCCACCTTGCGTGCCAAGGTACACGCAGAATCCATGATCGCCGAAAAATCCCGCCACCGTGCTGAGGAAGAGGCAATGCTGCTCGCGCAAACGCGAGAAAAGGAAATAGCAGAAGAAAAAGCAATTCAGGCGGCTATTGCCAACCAAAAAGCCGAACAAGAAGCGCATATGATGGCACTCTCCACGGCCGAATCTGAAACCAGGGCGACTGCTTTGGCCCAGGCCAGGATGGAAGAAAGCGAAGAAATAATCGCCTTGGCGCATGCCAAGACTGAAGCAGAACAGCAAGCACTGGCGGAAATTAGGCAACGCAAGGAAGCGGCCGCCCTGCTGGCGCAACAAGCCCGGGAACGGCTGGAAACGGAAGCCCGGGCAAACCAGACGTTGCAAGAAAAACTGGCAGCCGAAGAACAAGCAATCCGTGCTGCAGAAAGCCGGCAAGAAATCGATCTGGCCGCTAGACAGGAAGCCGAGTCACGCGCGCGCGCCGAATCTGAAGCGGCCGCAGCCGGACTGGCCAGGATCGAAGCAGAGCGCCAGGCCAAAGCACAGGCGCAGCTGGCGGCACAAGCTGAAAAAGAAATGTCCCTGGCAATTGCCGAGCGCACCAGAGCGGACAACCAGTTACTGGAAGAGACACGCCAACGCATCGCGGCAGAAACTGAAGCCCGTCTGGCTACGGAAGCCCGCGCACAAATCGAACAGCAGGAAACCGTCACGCTTAACGCAAAATTACTTGCAGAACAGGCTGCGACTGACGCGGTTAAAGAACGAATTGCAGCCCAGGAAGCGGCCATCAAGCAGTCGCGCATGCGCGCCATTGCCGAAGCTGCTGCCAGGAAAACCGCGGAAGCGAAAATTGCAGCGGAATTGCAAGTGGCCACCCTGGCGGAAGAACACGCTGCCTTGGATGCCTTGGCGGAGCAAGAGGCGCTCACACTGGCGGAAACGCAAGCATGCTCGCTCGAAAACAAGAAAAAAAGGCTGGATGCCATCCAGCAGGCCAAGGTTGCCCATGCAGCACGGCTGGAAATAGAACGCAAACTGACTGAACTTGCAACCGCTATCGCTCAGAATCGCACGCTCATCGCGGCCAAGATGGAAGAGAAACTCCGTATGGCTGAAATCGCAGCGATTACGACCCTAGGCCGGGCGCAGGCGGAAACTTCAGCCCTGGCAGCACTGCAGGCGAAAATTGAACAGGAAGCGCTCGCTATCGAACAGGCTATAGCGCGGGAAGCCGTCGAGACCATGGCCATGGAAGCGGCACTCGCACGCACCCGCGCAGAGGAAACCGCCATTGCCCTGGCATCGAAAAAAATCAGGGAAGACATCGCGATCACCGGAACTGTTCAGCAACGTCTCAGCGAAATCGCACCCGAGCAGGAAAAAACAGAGGATGATGGACACTTTGGTTTTAATCCTTCCGGCGAACACGATCCCTTAATGGCCGCGTCAGAGCGGGACGACTCAGACAGCTGGCAGGAAGCGACGCCCATGCCTGCGTATCAAGATGACGACACCATGATCCTAGCTGAATCTGCAGAGACAGTGACCTATCACGACTTCGGAACCGAACTTAGTTTCGAACCCACGCTAACCATCACCGATGCACCGGAAATCACAGCGCATGCGTCATCCGGAGCTGATGACAGCCCATCTCAAGACGCGCTCGATCAATTTGAAAACATCCAGGCAAAAGAAGCTACTGCACTCCTCACATCCAGTATGAATCACAAGCAAGATGGCAACCAGCCGCTTGCGGATGACCTAGAATCCGAGTCAATGCTGGATGAGCTGTCAACAAACAGGATGGGCGCAGCTTAGGAGGCTGTCCGAGAACAGACTGATCTACTGCGGACGAGCCTGATTGGCCGGATTTTACGATCCTTTTCGTTGAATAGAACGACTATTCGCCTCAAATGATCGAAAAATCCAACTCAACCAGCCCCGCCCTCGCTACGATCGCTATTCTCGGACAGCCTCCTAGCAGCAACGCTGGAATCCTCGTCTGGGCGCAATTTTTGCAGCTGACATATTGTTATCAACAGCATAAGTTGTTATTTTCACGTTACCTGACTGCTGGCAACGCCAAGAGTTGAATTGCACGGCTGCTCAGCCTGCCCAACCAAGCATTCAGGATAACCGATCCCAGATACCATACCACTACACCTTTATAGTATTTTCGGGAGCCTGCGCGGGTTATGTTCACGCGTACTCAGCCAGCACACACCCTCCCCCAACCCCCAGGAGACACGATATGCTGAAAAACCTACGAGCGTCTTCCCTGATGCTGATGCTATGGTCCATGCCATTCAATGGATTTGCCAACCAGCCGGAAGAAAAAGTCACAACTCTCCACGATCAAAAACAAGTTTCGGTGACGATCTACAACGAAGACCTGGCACTGATCAAGGAACTGCGTAACGTCCCGCTGAACAAAGGCATGAACCACCTTGCCTGGCGCGAGGTCTCTGCCCGTATCCGTCCCGAAACTGCGTTACTGCGCAATCTACAGCAACCCGCGGGATTCCGGTTACTGGAACAAAATTTCGATTTTGACCTGCTCACGCCCCAGAAACTGCTGGAAAAGTATCTTGGCCGCACGGTCACCATACTTCACACCAATCCGGCCACAGGCGTTGAAACCAGAGAATCCGCCGTCGTGCTCTCCACCAATGAGGGCGTTGTGCTGCAGTTCGAAGATCGTATCGAAACCGGTACCCCCGGTCGAATTGCCTTTCCCGGCGTGCCCAGTCATCTGCGCGACCGGCCAACCCTTACGCTCGCACTGGCCAACCCACAGGCCGGGAAACATCAGCTGGAACTCTCTTATCTGACAGCCGGCCTATCCTGGCAGGCGGATTATGTCGCCGAACTCAATGCCGATGACAGTCATCTCGATCTCAATGGACTGGTCACCCTGGTCAACCGTAGCGGCATCGCTTACTGCAATGCCCGCCTGCAACTGGTTGCCGGAGATGTGCACCTGGTTCAGCCTGAAACACGCTACAGCAGAAAAATGATGGCCATGGTAGCCGAGGCAGCAGACTTGCCGCAAATGCGGGAAGAAGCTTTATTTGAATACCATCTCTATACCCTGTCAGCCCCAACCACCCTGGCAGACAATCAAACCAAGCAGGTCGCGCTGATGTCGGCAACCGCCATCCCCATCCACAAAGAATTTCTGTTACACGGCGCGGGCCATTACTATGCCGGAAAAGTCGGTGAGATCGGGCGCAAACTCAAGCCTGCTGTGTATATTCAGTTTGACAACCAGGGCGAAGGGCTGGGCGTGCCACTGCCCAGAGGCGTTATACGTGTCTACAAGCGCGATTCACAAGGCCATGCACAGTTTGTCGGTGAAGACCGCATCGACCATACCGCCAAAAACGAGCAGGTACGCTTGAAACTGGGCAGCGCTTTCGACATCACCGCCGACAAAATCCAAACCGATTTCCAGCGGCTTGCCACCACGCCCGAGAACCTGGCTGAATCCGCTTACCGGATCACAATCCGCAATGCCCACCAGGAAGCCGTCACTGTCCGCGTACAGGAGCCCATACCCGGCGACTGGACAATGCTCGCCGAATCCCTGCCCCACACCAAGCCGAGCGCGAACCTGGCCGAATGGCAAATCACCATACCCGCAAACCAGGAAACCGAGCTGACCTACCGGGTTCGGGTCAAATATTGAAAACAGGAGCGGTTATCGTCTCGGCCACCTGAGCTATCCGGGCTCTACCCCAACTCAGAAGCTGTTTGAAAACAGCTGGATGACAAATCATACAGCAGCATCATGCGTATCAACACACACTGCTTTTTCTAAAAAACATCGGCAATCACCCCTGCTACCTGCTTGGCAGGGCAGCCAGCATCAAGGCCCGTTGACGCTGGGCTGGGGCTGGATTGCCGCGCCGCTGCCGCGACTGGCAAAACGGCGGGGTGCACTTGCGCACCATTAAATCGACGATGGATTATTGACTGTATTAGAGTAAGACTTGACCCCTAGGTTTGACCCCTAGGTTCTTACAGGTCGTGGCTAGCACGACCTAACCTTACTCGTTAGCTGCTTTATCGGATTATTACCTCAAGTTTCCGCCCCAATACGGAAGCAAACTTTTCAAGAGTTGACAATCTAATATCTTCGGCATGATTTTCTATGCGAGAAATTGCCGATTTCTTAGGGTGTGTCATCAGTTAGCGGAGTGATAATTTCCCGGATTCACAGGAAGACCTGATTTGTGATTCAATATTCCTTGGCTAAAAAGGAGGAACTTGGGGATGACAAAGAGGCGCTACGCTCTGCGAGATGATCAGTGGGAACGAATCAGAGATTTTTTACCTGGACGTGAGGGGCATGTTGGCGGCACAGCCAAAGATAACCGATTGTTTGTGGAAGCAGTTTTATATCGTTACCGTGCTGGGATCGCCTGGCGCGATCTGCCGGAGAGGTTTGGGGATTTCAGAGTGATCCACACACGTCATACGCGCTGGTGCAAAAGGGGGGGCAAAAAAAAGGAATGTATCGGGCGATCAAAGGGCGGACTGACAACCAAAATCCATGTTTTGTGCGATGCGCTGGGCAATCCAATAGGGTTCTGCCTGACGCCGGGTCAAGCTCATGATCTGGAAGGAGCCGATGTACTGCTGCCCAATATCCTCACGACCATTCAGGCGTTTCTGGCCGATAAAGCCTATGATGCACAGGAGCGGGTGCTGGATCTGCTACAAAAAGCAGGCGTCAAGACTGTGATCCCACCTAAATCAAACCGCAAGAAACAACGCCAATATGATAAAGACTTGTATCAGGCGCGGCATCTCATCGAAAATTTCTTTGCAAAACTCAAACAATACCGTGCCATAGCCACCAGATATGATAAACGGGCCCATAACTTCCTCGGTGCCATCTATCTCGCCGCTTCCGTCATATGGCTCAACTGATGACACGCCCTAGTGTGAAGTTTTTCCGCAATTTCCTCTTGAGTTAACCCAGATGCCTCTCTAGCTTGTTTGAGAAGAACACCAATTTTGAAAGACTGATACCCTTCATCAAATTCTTCAGAAAATTCACTATCAATCGCTTTTCGTTTACTAATATACTTTTTAAGGTCACTCATTTGACTGCCCCCTCTTGAGGTAATCCCGTTTTCGCATTTCGGCCACCTTGATTTCTTTCTTTGGCGTCTTCTGAGTTTTCTTTTGAAACGCGTGATTTAGAATTATCAAGTGGTCACCATCAAGAAACCCGAGGATTCTGAATATGCTTCCTCCAGCCTGTACCCTGACCTCCCACAACTCATCAGTGTTCACGAGTTTCTTGAAGTATTGAACAGGAATAACATCGAGTTCTTCAATGAGTTGGAGAAATCAGGGGGTCAAGTCTTGTTATAAAACATCGCATCCCGACTTTTTAACAATTCGACAGACAGTCGCATAATGCAGCCCGAATTCATCCGCAACGCCTTTCATTCTATGGTTGCCTCTGCTTGAAAAGTTACTGCAATTCTTGCATTTCTGTCATTGAATGATAGCAGTTTAGCCTCAAATTTCAATTTTTCGTAGGATAGATTATTTTTTGTGTTAATAAAAGACTTGACCCCTTGTTCCTTCTCGTTAGGCTGAGGTGGCATACTCACAACCCCGCCGCTCCCAGACAGCAATGCCATTCGAAAGAATCTCTTTCGCATTTCCTAGCTCTACGCCTGAATCAGACAGTACCGAAGCCGCGTATTCAACTTGATCCGGGTCCAACACATTCACCACTACATCGAACGCATAGACCGTAATACTTGAGACGCTCTGCTGCGAGGCGGTGAACTTTACCCCGGATAAGCTCGCAAACCTACCTGATCGGCTTTTGTTTAATGTTCCATGCTTTGAGCGGTTCGCGATATCCGAAACCAGCTGCAGGTCCGGGCTCGAGTCGACGAGGCTCTCTATGTATCTGGGATCCTTCCCAAGGCCTTTCGCCACCTCCTTTAGGTAGTCTTTCATACTCCATGCCCACACATACAGCGATAGCAGGTTATCTTGAAACTCCTCTACAGGTATGACGCCTTCGAATCGGAACCGGTGCACCTCGCCATTTGGAAAGGTGTTCTCCCCCGAGATACCCGTTCCAGCTTTGTTTTCGAGTTTTCGCGTCATTCGGCCAATGCGATCACGAAGCTTATTTAATTCTGCGATGTTCATTTCTTAAGCCTAACCGTCGCAAATCAGCCGACCCAAAAGCAGAGCACCGACGAAGGAGGCGCGTAGCTTTTTGGGTCGGCTGAATTTGCCTT
>NZ_JBEUDO010000032.1:0-32686 GCF_050584665.1 Nitrosomonas sp. ANs5 | reverse complement strand
GGAGATTTTGTGCATGCGGGGGTGGGATTGCCGAGTGTTTGGAATGACTTGCGCGGGCAAATTTATCTTGGTAAGGAAGAATTTGTCGAAACCATGCAGCAGCATGTGCAATCCGATCACAATATCAGTGAAATTCCACGCGCGCAGCGAAGAGCAAATGCCAAGCCGCTCTCATATTATTCATCGTTCAATGACAGAAATGCAGGGATTGCAGCAGCCTATCAAACAGGCGACTATACAATGAAAGCGATAGCGGATGAATTCGGACTGCATTATGCGACTGTCAGTCGCATTGTTAAAAAAGCTGGGGCATGATGTTTTGTCACAAGACTTGACCCCTAATTCTAGCCATGGAGGTTTTTCATGAATACGTCACTCAAGCAAATCGAAGAGCAGGCTTTAAGTCTTAACCCCGAGGAAAGAGCCAGATTGGCTGAAGTAATGCTGGAGTCACTTAGTGCGCCGCTAGCGGGAATTGAGGAGGCGTGGGCTCAAGAGATAGAGCAACGTGTCGCTGCATACGAGCGTGGCGAAATGCCATCGTATTCTGCCGAGGATGTGTTTGCTGAGGCAAAGCGAATGAGCAAGTGATGCGAGCCAAGTTCATTGCGCCCGCAAGGCGAGAATTCCTCAAGGAAGTAGTTTACTACAATGAACAAGAACCAGGTCTGGGTGCTGCACTTGCGCAAGAAGTTGAGCAAGCCGTCGCTAGGGCACTGGCTTTCCCGGATGCAGGCTCTCCTGCTTCAAAGAGCACCAAGCGTGTCTTCGTTAATAGATTTCCCTTTTCTGTTGTATACCGCCCCGATGCGAAGGGTATTGTCATTTTTGCGATCGCTCACCATTCGCGCCGTCCCGATTATTGGGCAGTACGTGTATAAAGGCGCTCAGATATAGCATCAAGTCTTTGATTTGTAACATACGCCAGTTTCATCGCTGCCCTGGAAGCTTCTCAGTGCCGTCTTGTATCCATGGGGTGGCTCAACAACTGGTCGATCAATTGCATGACGCGCGCAAAATGGCTGCCTTGCCAATAGATCTGGCCGCAATCCGGGCAGCTCAGGAATTTGTCGTAATACTTCTTCGTCAAGGGTTCCAGGCGATGCGCGATTTGGTGTTTGTCAGTTGCCGTCAGTTTCCCGTTGCAGCGGGTACAGCGCGTCAAGGGATCGAGCGAGCGGTACAGGTCGAATCTCGCCAGGACTTCCCGCACCTGGATTTTGGGCATGTCCGAGCGGACGAAATAGCCATGGGTGACCAGGTTGCGCCGGAGCAGGTTGCGGTCTCGGGTGAGAACGGTGCGCTGCTGCGTGCTGGCGATTTGCGCAATGACTGCATCCTCATAGTCATTATGGTACAGGCAATCCAATCCCAGCAGCCTCAGATAGCGCGCCAGCCGCCCAAGATTGGTATCCACGATGAAGCGGGGTGGGTGTGGTGGTTCAGGGCGCAATGGGATCGGTGACGGCACGCCAGGATTGGTCGAGACTGGATAAACCTGGATATGGTCGCCATCCTGCACAAGATAGCTGAAATCCACCGCGTGACCGTTGACCACAATCCGCTCAACTTCGGTATGCGGCACATTGAATGACTCGATCATATCTTTGACCGAAGCCTTGCGGTCGAAGCGATGAGCGATTTCTCTGTGACGGTATGCAGGCGCTAGAAAATCATTCAATGTGTGATGGAAATGAATGGTGATTTGTGCCATCGATACGCTATCCTCGATTGTCCGGGATGTCTGGCATGGCCGCGAGCGATTGCATCGTTTCCCGGAACATGCTGATCCCAAATGGGTCGCTGCCAACCTGGCAGTGTTTATCCAAGGCTATTTTATGTCATAGTGGTGTTTATTCATGACGAAGTTTTTTCCGAGGCCGGGGCATGCTTGAAATCGATGGCAGTTATGGCGAGGGCGGGGGGCAGTTACTGCGCCTGGCAGTGGCGTTGTCTGCCATTACCGGTATCGGTGTGCATATCGGCAATATCCGGGCACGGCGCTCCAATCCTGGCCTGGCGCCGCAGCATTTGGCCGGGGTCCGGGCGGTGGGCAAGTTATGTGCTGCGAGGATGACCGGTCTTGCGCTGCGATCGCAGCGGATCGTTTTTGAACCGGCCGCGTTGCGCGGCGGAGAATTTCGTTTCGATATCGGGACCGCAGGCAGCATCACGCTTGTGCTGCAGGCCCTGATTCCCGTCATGCTGTCCGCTCCGGCACCCTGTGCAGTACGGGTCACGGGGGGAACCGATATCCGGCAGGCGCCTGCTGCCGATTATTTGCGGGCAGTGCTCGTCCGGCTGATCGAACGGCTCGGCGCGCAACTGAGCGTGCGGGTGCTGCGGCGTGGCTATTATCCTCGCGGGGGCGGCGAGATCGAGGTTAATGTGCAGCCTGCCAGGCTGGTGTCATGCGTGTTCGACCGGTTCGGTGGCGCCGGGCCAGTGCGCGGTATTGCGCATGTGGCCAATCTGCCCGAGCATATCGCGCTGCGCATGGAGCGGGCAGCCTGTGAGCGGCTGGCTGCATTGGGTGTGCAGGTCAGTATCGAACGGCGGATACTCGGGCATGAAGCTGCCGTAGGCGCTGGCGGGGCGATTGTTTGCTGGGCCGAGTGCGGGCAGACGGTGCTGGGCGCGGCGCGTGTCGCAGAGCGTGGCGTGCGCGCAGAAGCGCTGGGTGAGGCTGTCGGCATTGAGCTGATGGCAGATATTGCGACAGGGGCCGGGCTCGATGTGCATGCGGCCGATCAGCTGCTGGTATTCCTGGCGCTTGCTGGCGGCGGTTCATTCAGTGTGCGCAGGCTAACCCTGCATGCGCGCACGGCGATGTGGCTGATCGAGCAGTTTCTGCCGGTGACATTCGAGGTGGCAGAATCGGCAGGGCTGACCTATGTCAGCGTGGTTGCGCGCAGCTGATGCGCCAGTAGAACGGACGCATCGGATTGGCCAGCCGGGGTTCCGGCAGGGCTGCTTCAGGGCGCTGACTAGGAGGCTGCCCGAGAATAGACTGATCTACTGCGGACGAGCCTGATTGGCCGGATTTTACGATCCTTTTCGTTAAATAGAACGACTATTCGCCTCAAATGATCGAAAAATCCAACTTAACCAGCCTCGCCCTCGCTACGATCGCTATTCTCGGACAGCCTCCTAGGCAATTGATTCATCCTGATGCCGCTCACGTGCCAGCAACAGGTAGAAAGTCGGCACCACAAACAATGTGAACAGCGCGCCGCCAATGCCGAGTCCGCTGACGATGACCAGACCAATATCAAAACGGCTGGCCGCGCCGGGGCCGGAAGCCAGCAGGAGCGGTACCATGCCGACCATGGTCGAGACGGTGGTCATCAGGATAGGTCGCAAGCGAATGGTCGCTGCCTGTTCGACGGCGTTGCGCCTGGATAGATTCTCCCGCAACTGTAACTGGTTGGCGAATTCGACGATCAGGATGCCGTTCTTTGCTGTCAGGCCGATCAAGGTGATCAAGCCAACCTGAGTATAAATATTGAGCGAAGAAAAACCCAGCATCAGAAACGCGAGTGCGCTCGCGATCGACATCGGTACCGAGGTCAGGATGATGAGCGGATCACGCCAGCTTTCGAATTGCGCGGCCAGCACCAGATAGATAATCAGCAGCGACATGAAGAAGGTGATGATCAAGTCGCTGCCCTGTTGCGCGTATTGGCGCGAGCTGCCGGTATAGTCATAGCTGAAGCCGCGTGGAAACAGCTCGCTGGCCAATTGCGCCATATAGGCCATGGCGTCACCGAGTGCATTGCCCGACGCGGGTGATCCCGATACCGTCAAACTGTTGAGTTGCTGGAACTGGGTGCGTTTGCTGGGTTCTACTGATTTTTCAATACGTACCAGGGACGAAAGCGGCACCTGGCCGCCGGAGGCTGTGCGTAAATAGTAATTCTGAAATTTGCTGGTATCGAAACGCGCCAGATCGTCTACCTGCGGGATAACCTTGTAGCTGCGGCCCTGCAAATTGAAGCGGTTGACATAGCTGTCACCCAGCAAGGCAGCCAGGTTGCGGCCGATATCCTGCATCGAGATGCCGAGGTCAGCCGCCCGGTCACGGTCGATCACCAGCGTGGCCTTGGGGCGATTGAATTCGACTTCCTTCCTCAGAAAGGAAAAGCGGCCACTTGCCAGCGCGCTTTCCACCAGCTGATCGGCAATCTGATCGATTTGGGCGTAATCGGCATCGGTTTTGATCACGAATTGAAGTGGCAGGCCGCCGCCGGAGCCGGGCAGGCTCGGGCGCGGAATAATTGCCGTCTGGAACCCGGCGATGTCATTGACCCTGGTCTGCAACTCCGGCTGGATATCCATTTGCGAGCGCTCGCGCTGGGTTGTCGGCGGCATTTTGAAACCGCCGAATACCACATTGTCATCGCCGCCGAAACCGAGCAGCATGAAGCTTTCGTGATATTCGGGAATGGCTTCAAAGGTGTCGATCAGCTCGCGCGCGTAGCTTTCGTTGTATTTCAGAGTCGCGGTCTGGGGGCCTGTGGCCATGAAGAACAGGATGCTCTGGTCTTCGGTGGGCGCGAGCTCCTTCTGGGTCAGACTGAACATGAAATAAATGCTGGTCAGCACGACCAGCGCGAACACCGGCACGACGGCCGGCACTGCCAGTACCGCATGCAGCCAGCGCCGGTAGCGATTGGCCAGGCCGGTAAACCAATGCTCGAGCGTACGTTCAAACCGGCCCGCCGCACCTTTCGCTTTGAGCACCCTGGAACTGAGCATGGGCGCCAATGTCAGGGCCACGATGGTTGAAATGGCGACTGCGCCAGCCAGTGAGAAGGCAAACTCGGTAAACAGCGTGCCGACCAGACCCCCCATGAAACCGATCGGCAGATAAACCGCGACCACCGAGACAGTGGTTGCGATAATGGGCAGCACCAGCTCGCGCGCGGCATCGATCGCAGCCTGGAGACGCGAGCTGCCCAATTCGATGTGCCGGTGTACATTCTCGACCACGACAATCGCATCATCGACGACCAAGCCTATTGCCAGCACCATCGCCAGCATGGTCAACAGGTTGATGGAAAAACCCATCAGCAGCATCAGGAACAGGCTGCCGATCAGTGACAGCGGGACAGTCACCGCCGGCACCAGCGCCGCGCGTACCGTTCCCAGCGACAGATAGATGACCACCAGGACGATCGCAACTGCTGCCACCAGGGTGAACAGCACTTCGTCGATCGAATCCTGAATGAATTGGCTGGCGTCATAAGGGACCAGCGCCTGCAAGGCCTCGGGCAGCTCCGGTTGGATTTCGGCCACCGCCTCGCGTACAGCCTTGGCGACAACGAGCGGATTGGCGCCGGGTGCCTGTTCGATACCCATGAAAATGGCGTCCTTGCCTTTATACCAGCTGACCGAATTATAGTCTTCGCTGCCCATTTCACTGTGGGTGATATCGCCCAGACGGATCAGCGTGCCATTGCGATTGCTCACGACCAGCTGCCGGAAATCCTGCTCTTGCGCCACGTCGGTTGTGGCGCTCAGGTCGATGGTGACATAGTCGCCTTTGGTCTGACCTGCACCCGAAAGGTAATTGTTGGCCTGCAATACCTCCGCCACCTCACCGGCGGTGATGGCCAGTGCAGCCATGCGCCTGGGGTCCAGCCAGATGCGCATGGCAAAGGTTTTGTTGCCGAGCAACTGCGCCTTGCCGACACCCTCCACGGCTTGCAGTTTGGGTTGCACTACGCGCAACAGATAATCGTTGATTTGGGCCGGTGTCAGTGTGTCACTGTAAAAGGCCAGATACATCAGCGCGGTGCGGTCGCCGGTCTGCGACGTGATGACTGGATCCTCGGCCTCGGCTGGCAGAACGTTGCGCTGGCTGGCGACCTTGGCCTGGATCTCGGCAACCGCGGCATTGGGATCGTAATTCAGGCGCATGCGCGCTTCGATGGTGGAACTGCCCTGGCGGCTGACCGAAGACAGGTAATCGATGCCATCAGCTTCGGCAATTGCTTGCTGCAGAGGGGTCGTGATGAAGCCTTTGACCAGATCGCTGTCGGCGCCGGGGTAACTGGTGGTGACAGTTACTACCGTGTCCTCGGTTTTCGGATATTGGCGCACGTCCAGCAGGAGAACCGAGCGCAGGCCGATTACCAGGATCAGCAGACTGATAACGCTCGCCAGGACCGGGCGCTGGATAAACAGATCGGTGAATTTCATGGCCTGGATGCCCGTTCGCTCGGTGCGGGCTGTTTGTCGATGAGAATTTGCATGTCGTTGCGCAATTTGACCTGCCCGGCACTGACCACATGTTCACCGGCTTGCAGGCCTTTGATGATCTGGACGCGCCCTTGTCGGTTTTCACCGGTCTCAATTTGCCGGCGCTGGACGGTCAGGCCGCGCGCATCGGACTCGACCACAAAGACCGATTCTCCATAGGGATTGTAGGTAATGGCGGTATCGGGCAGCGTCAGTACCTCTAGTTGTTGGCTGGACAGCACCTGTACATCGGCAAACATGCCAGGGCGCAGGATCTGCTCGGGGTTGGGCAGTGTGGCGCGGACTTTGATCGAGCGTGTGCCGATATCGATGGCCGGGTTGAGCGCGCTGATTGTGCCCTGGAAGTACTTGTCCGGATAGGCCTGGACTGTCAGGGTCAGTGCCTGGTCGATGGTCAGGCTGGCCAGATGCTGCTCGGGCAGCGCGAAGTCGACATGAATCGGATCAATCGACTGCAGCGGTACGATCGCCGAACCCTCGGTCAGATATTGGCCGAGGTCGACCAGCCGGATGCCGAGCCGGCCATCGAAGGGCGCGCGGATGCGTTTTTTTGCGATCACCGATAATTTGGTCTTGACGGCGGATTCAGCCTGAGCCAGCTGCACGCGGCTGAGATCGTAGGCCGACTGGGAAATGAACTCCCTGGCAATCAGCTGCGTGCTGCGCTCAAACTGCACCTGAGCCAGCAATTCATCGGCCTGCAGCCCTTTGAGCTCGGCTTCGTCGGTTGAGGTATCGAGCTCGATCAGCAGCTGACCTTTGCGGACCGGCTGGCCGGATTCAAAATGAATCGCCGTGACCTTGCCGGGCAGTTCGTTGCTGACATCAACCCCTGCTACGGCAATGAGACTGCCGACACTGGTTAGGTAAGGCTGCCAGTGTTCCTGCCGGACTTCCGTCACGGCCACGACCGGGGGCGTGGGGGCCTGCACGCGGTCTTGCGCCCGCCTGTCCTGATAGAACTTCCAGCCGAACAGCCCGCCGAAAATCAGCATGGTCAGAATCGCAACCAGCAACATGCGTTTAATCATGAATTCATACCAAGTGTTTGAAGATCAGAAAAAGATTGGTATAACCAATAAGCTGTTTGGAAATTGCTATTCTAGGCCCATCTTTTTAACATTATTATAGGGTGTGTTTGCGCACCATTCGGCCGATGCTAAATTTTGGTTGCCGGAAAAGGATCTGGCTTCGCGATTTTCAGCTTCGTGGATTATGAACATGCGCCCAGCAAAAATCCATCAACGGTTTTATGGTGCGCAAGCGCACCCTTGCATGAAAATTGCTATTGCTGAATACTTGCAGCGCGCATGGCATACACCAAGCTGATAATAGTTCAGAGGCAAATGATCGTGGATGAACGAGCCAGCCAATTGTATAGCATCTGTTTACATGTGGCCCGCCGGAGAGCGGTGGGGAAACGGCAGTTATGCTGCAGCTTCCGTTACGGCTGTGTCAGGGACAATTCGGTGAGCAAGCTGAACTGCAGGGTTTCTCCCGGTATCTGTTGCAGGACACGGGCCGATAATTGGCCTGCTTCTTCGATGGCGGGGATGATGACTTCACCATGGCCATAATAGGCATGACAAAAATCCGGTTCAGCCGGACGGACGGCATCCGCCAGTCCTTCCAGGGTAACCACTTCATAACGATCAGGGCCGGTATTGGCTAGGGTCACCTGGAACAGGCCATCTTCATGCGCCAGCTGTGTCAGATGCAGTGTACCTGTAACAGGGTCGACTGTATTGGAAGCGGTTGTGGCTGGCTGACATAAGTTTGCCAGGTAGGCTGTGTTGTCGCTGTCTGTCTGGCTGGACATGACGCGGGTCAGCGCCTGCTGACAACCGCTATTGCTAAGATGAAGCGATTCCAGATCCGGCGCCTTGCCCAGAACCAGTTGTTCGCCGCCCAGTTTGCCCAACACGGCCACGATCTCATCATCATTCGCTGCCATGTCCACCGACTGGAACGGCAGGCTGGCGGCAGGTGCGATGACAATGAAGGGGTGGTCGCGATACTGGTAAAGCGCATGTGCCAGATTGCGCCGATGGACCGCAAAGGCTGAAGTTGCGACACCCTGGTCGTTGAGCAAGGCGATCAACCCATGGGTTGTGCCCATGGATTCGAATGGCAATGGCATGCCTGACATGGACAGCGGAACCTCGCGCTTGGAGATCAGCAGTTTGTGATTTTGAGCTGAGAATAGTTGGGCGTGGTCGCAAATGCTGTCAGCTGTGCTGGTTAGGAGGTTGAGATTGAGATACTGGATCGCATCCAGGCGTGACTGGGCATAGACATCAACCTGTGGCCGTGCTGTTTCCAACAGACTGTTGCCTGCCAGGAATGCCGCCGAGTGCTGAACCTCCAGCAAATCCAGTACGGTTGGAGCCACGTCCATGTGGGTGCCGTTATCGGCCACGCTTGACTTGACTGGGGTGTTCAATGCCAGAAACAGCAATTGCCGGTCATAGTCGCTTGGATAGAGCGGCTGGGCATCGTTACGCATGGCCAGGTGATCACTCAGCAGGACAACGACGGTATTTTCCCAGGCTGGATGCTGGGCGATACGCTCCAGAAAACGCGCGACCAGGTGGTCTGTGCAGTGTACGGCATGCAGAATGCTGTTGTCGATTGGGAGATAACGGGGACAGGAAGCGGACGGATGGCCGCTGGGATGGTGTGTGTCCAGAGTCAGCAGGGTGAGGTTGAATGGTTTTTGCAGTGTGGCCAGCCGTTCGAATTCCTGTGCGGCCAGGTCGAACAGACTGTCGTCATAGAGCCCCCAGCCGCTTAAATAGGAGGGATCTGTCAACAGTGGTATCAACTGGTTTTTACCTTTGACCTGATCAAAACCATGCTTGCTGAGCAGTGTGCCTTTGCCGCCGAATTCGGTGGGTGCGCCACCCATGTAGACCTGGTGATAGCCAGCCCGTTTCAGAATGTCCGGCAGGCAGGTTGCCTGATTGAGAAAGCCGCCTTGGAGTATGTCATTGCTGCCCGGGCCAAGCCCATAGAGTAATGGCGTGCCGCACAGTGAGGCGGTCATGCCGGCTACTGTCCAGTCAGTTCCTTCGGTCTGCTGCATGTTGTTGAACATTAAGCCGGATTGCATCAGCTGGTTCAAATTGGGTGTCAGGCCGGGAAATACCTGCTCGTCGGTATAGAGGCGCTCCAGGCTTTCCAGATAAATCAGCACCAGATTCTTGCCGGGGGTGACAGTGCCTTGCAGTGGCGTGAGCGCAGCCCGGTTGAGCCCAAGCCGGTTCCAGTCGATGTTATCCAGGGCAGGCGCTGGCTCTTGTCGTGACAACATTTGCCACTGAGCAGCCGAGAGCCGGGCGAGATCCGGTTCCAGAGCCAGCATCAGCATCAGCATCAGCATGGATGGCAGTGCCAGTCGCAAAAAATTGCGGCCGTCTGTATCAGCCGGTTTGGGCGGCAAATGATCGACTATGCGCCATGTCAGCCAAAGACATCCGATTAGAAACAGGATGCTGGCAGCCATCAATGGCAGATAAGCAGCGGATACCGCAAGGCTGTCGGTATTTAGGTGATAAAAGAAACGGGCGTTGAAGCTTTCACCCTGGAAATAAAAGGAAACAAATCGCATCATTAACAATAATGCCGCGCAGCCTGTCATTATGCAGGCGGTCAGCCGGCGTTGCCAGAGCCGGGTGATGGCAGCAACGAGCCATCCTCCGCATGCCATCAAGCAGGCCAATCCAGCCAAAGCCAGCAGCAACCAAGCCAGTCCATTGTGTTGGCCGTAATGAAATGATGCCAGGACCGGGGCAGCCAGTAGGCCATAAAGGGCGATGACCAACAGATACAACGGCTTAATATTGCGGTAAGAGTACATCACTGTAGATTCCTTTGATTCCCTGGGATTGCAAATAGCTGAAGAATGCCGTCTGATTGACGGTATGGGCGTAGACCGGCACACTGCGCTGATTGAGTTCGGCCACGACATTGCTTGAGAGCGACTGATTTACTGGCATGGTGACGGCTGATAGCGCGTGCGAATCGACAAAATCCAGTAGCGCCTGATTACTCAGATTGGCGCGATAAAGTGTGAGAATGAGTCTTTGAAAACCCAGTTCGCGGGCGGGGTGGTATTCATCTGTCTGATAGATCTGAGGGATGAAGCGATCTTGCAAGCCGGCGCTGTGGCGCATGATGTAACGCAGGCCAGCGAGGTTGTCACGCTTGATATCCGTGATGATTGTTGCGTCAGGGCGACTGGACAGCCAGCTGATCAGATCCTCGAAATGCATCTGGGTCAGTCCATATTTCATGGTCAGGCTGGTGAAGTGGGCAAGGGTGGGCGCGCCGGCGGGCTGGTCAAAAAAACGCCGGCAAGTGGACTCCCAGTCATGAATCAGAACCAGATGGCCATCGCTGGTCCATGAGAAATCCACCTCGAAGAAACGGTGGCCAGCCTGGTAGGCAGCAGTCAGTGCTTGCAAAGAGTTGCTGTAAATTTGTCCGGCGATCAGGCCGCCCCCGTGCACGATCACTGGCGGCAATTCACTGGCATAGGCTGTTGTTGGCAGACTGGCAGGCACTGCGTGCCGGTTAGGCGGCAGCAGGGCCAGATCAATGCGCTTTTCTGCCAGCCAGTTGCTTTCGTCAAGGGGATCGGTATCAACCTTGGCCAGGACAAAGAAAATCTGGTACTGACCAGTGGCCATGCCTGCATGCGTGGGCAAAATCAACGTTTCTTTATGGACATCGCGTAACAGCCAGCCTGGTTTTTGCATGGGAAACGAGATCCGCTTGTCCGGCCACACAACGGCCACATGGACATCTACTATATTTTCCGGAATTTCCCCAGCAGCGATGCTGAGTGACAGCGTAATGGGTTCGGAAGGGGTGTATACCTGTTTGGGCATGAGGATGTCCAAACAGTCCCCACAAAGCTGCGTATAGGCAGGCGTGGTCAGGCACAGCAGCAGGAAGCACTGTGCAAGCTTGTAATGCAGGCTGGCACAGGCGGTCTGGCCACTGACGGCACGCAAGAAGGGATGAATCGTTGAATGCATTTATCCAATTCTATCCAATTATCAGCAGTGATTGTCATACCATTGTCACAATAATGCCATATTTACATGGTAAGGAAGTGGGCAGTATGCATTTTGGGAATAATCGGCGCATGGGACATGCCAAAATCGGGTAGACTCAATCCGCGCATCCAGGCCGGGACAGGCAGGCAGCGCACCGGTATGCCGGTCATATCATGTTATATAAGCGATGCCGGCTGAAAAGACAGGCCCGGTCAGCAATGAGCGGTCCGTCATGTATCCGCAATCTTCATACAGGGAGGTATCATGAAATTATCCAATTGCCTGGGTGCGATAGTTGTCAGTGCTGTTATAGGGCTGTTTTCCGGTGCTGCAGCTGCCGATCTGGATAGACAGCTGCGCTGGACAATCGATGACTTGCTGACGGAGAAGCCGCGCCCGTTTGTGATCGGCCATCGGGGATATGGAGAAAATCTGGGCGAGAACCCAGAAATTCCCATAGAAAATACGATCGCGTCGGTCATGCGCGCTTTCAGAGCGGGTGTGAGCATCGTCGAGGTCGACGTAGTCATGACAGCGGATGGGCATGCCGTCGCATTGCACGATGATTTCCTGAGCGACCTGACCTGTGTCAATCGCCTGACGTTTGGACAGTTGAAAAAGCGTCTGCCCCATGTGCCGACACTGATGCAGGTGCTGTATGTCGCCAAACCATTTTCTTACCGCCACCCGGTCAAAAACCGTGATCACATTAGCGGCCTGGTGAATATCGAAGTCAAGACACCCTCTCCCTTGTGTGATCCCGCTGATACCACGGAGTCACAGCTGGTCGCTGCCGTATTGCGTGCCGTGGAAAGAACCCGAAGCACTGGGCAAGTGATAATCGAGACGTTTTCACCGAAACTGATGGCAATGTTCGCCGCTGAAGCGCCAGCGATCAAACGCAATTTTTCCGTCAATATGCTGCAGCTGCTCAGCCAGGAAGAGGTGGAGGTGATCACCGGGCTACCGGTTACCTTGATAGACAAGGATGACGGATTCGATTTGCAGTGGGCTGAAACCGGCGTATTCTTCCGCTTGCCCGGCTATCGTTCGCTGGATGAATATGTCAGTGTGGCATTCAGTCTGGGTGCGCAGCTGATTACACTCGATAAGCTGATCCCCTTGCAACTGGAATTTGCACAGGCAGATGGCGCCGCCTTGTTTGTCAACCAGCTCCACGCCCTGGGTTTCGCCGTGACAGCTTTTACAGTGGATACCGAACCGGAATGGATGTTCCTGTCGGCGATTGGGATCGATGGCATCTATACGAACAACATCCCCATGGGGCTGGCGCTGGAGGGGAACAGGGATTAGGGTAAATATGCACCAGGGACGAAGGGAAATGACTTCATATTCCTTCGTCCCGGCAGATATTTCAATATCTGAATGGCGCGCTCAAGTCTCTGTATATTTCGGTTGTACTTCCTTTAAAAATGTCTTCTCAATAAATCCGGGAAAAGGAATGCACGGTATTTTATGGTTTGACTCCAGTCACAATGCTGTTATAACCAAGTGCTTTAAATATCTGAATGTCCTTGAATCCCACTTCCTGCAGCATTGAAGACAGTTCTTTACCGGAATATTGTTTACCCTCCGTCCAACTCATCATCATCATGCTGAATGCGGCAGAAGCATAAGGACCGGTTTTTTCATCGTTATAAAGCATCTCATGGATGGCGATACGACCTCCTGGCTCAAGGCTTTCGAAGCTTTTGGCAGTCAGAAAATGGCCTTTCTCTGGTGGCCAATCATGGTAAATACTGGAGAAAAAATGAAGATCAGCCGATGGCCAGCCATCGATCCAGATATTGCAGTCAACGGTTTTGATGCGATCTTGTAAGTGATACTGCGCAATATATTCCTGAGCGACTTCGCAAACCTGCGGGAAATCGAGTATCAGTGCCTGCAGATTTGGCCATTTCAAGGTTTCCCCAATCGAATGTGCGCCCGAGCTGCCGCCAATATCCAGCATCACCTTGTGCGCGGATAAATCCAGAACAGTTGGCCAGTAAAGCGCGGATGCCATACTCATACTATGCATCCCGGCAGTAAAGCGGTGAAGGAGTTCGACTTGTTCTTCATGGGATTTATAAATGTCCCCCCCGCCATAGACTTGGGGTGAATTCGTGAGAATCGCCTTCTCAATACTTGAATAAGAGCATACCTGATAGTTGTCGATCACCAGGTCCCACAAATAGCCAAAATAGCTTGGGCTTTCTTCAAGCAAATACTCCCTTGCCACTGCAGCCAGTGAATATCGGCCTTCTTGCAAAGTTAAAAAGCCCAAGGCAGTGGCTGCCGTCAGAATTGCTTCGGCCGGACGTTGTTTGATTTTAAGTGCGTCGCTGATTTCGGCTAGGGTAAGTGGTCCATGAGCCAGCAAGGGGAAAAGCTTTAGCCGATGCGCTAAAAAAAGTGCAGGATAGCCATAAACGGCGAAAATCACATCCCATAACGGACGATCATCAACCTGTGGTGTTTGTATGTTGGAAGAAATATTCTGTGCCATCAAACCTCCTTTGATTTCGACCAATTAGCAGAGTTGGTCAAAAAAACATAATTTTATTTGTTAATACCCACCGCAAATCTGGATACTGATTCACTGTTAACGAGTAGGAGTTCTCAGGGATGCATTCGCCTCTACTAATCGTTTGATGTTCTGCACGGTTCTTTCAGCGCCCTCCTTAATGGCAATACGGACTAGCCCCTCTAATGGGCGCATAACCATTAATAGCTCAAGTAGTTCAAAAGTAAATGTCAGCTTAGTGGATTCTCCCGAATTAATATCTTCTAAGTCATACATGCAGCGAAAGGGATCGGATATCCCAACCAGCGTCACGCGAGTATTTGCTTCATATGCGAAGATTTTAAAGCGGGACTCAGAGCGACGCCCTTGATCAACTCGTACCTGCCTGCCTTCGGTACCCAATCCAACCGGACCAGGTGTGAGTTGCTCAAGTTCTTTAACTTCAGGCGACCATTTTGGATAATTTTCAAAAAGCCCGTCTCCAATGTAGTGGAATAATTCGCTGGCGGAGCGTTTGACTATTATGTGGGCTTTCCCCACGACTGGGTCGGTGGAGCCCAAATTGAGCATGGAGCCTAAGTTGAACATATTGCATAGTCCTTTTTGGTCAACTGACAGGCTGACCGAGATTCGATTCAGTAAATATAGCTATAGTTAATTTAGACGGTAACCGAATGCCGTGTGGATTTCAAGCTGAACATATAAAAAGTATGGCGATTTCTTAAATGTGATCATGCTCATGAATGTGTCATCCCACGCTTAAAGAAGCTGTTACGTCATATCCATGGCGGCGGTCATTTTTTACTATTCGTGATGAGTGCAGCGAGGCGATCCAATCATCGTAGGGTGCGCAAGCGGATCCTACCGTTTTGCAAGCCGCGGAAGTGGTGCGGCAATCCAGCCCAACGCCAACCTGGCCTTGGTGCTGGGTACCTTACGAGGTAGATTGCAGGGAAGGTTGCCGATAGTTCTTAGAAAAAGCAGCGCGTATTGGCACGCATCATGCTGCTCATGATCAATCATCCAGTGTTCGTAAACAACTTGTTAGGCTGATTCAGCGCTTTCATGAACAGGTTTTGAATCAGCAGCGTCCCTGCTTGGCCAGTCCAGGCGGGCAGTGATAACCCGGGCGCATGCCGCCGGCAGGGTATCCATAATCATGGCGCCGGTATCTGGGGAAAGGCTCGGCATGGCGCCGGTTCCGGTCGGTGGTGACCGTTGTACCTATTGCGGCACCCAGTGCGCCACCGACGATTGCGCCATCGCGCCCCCCGATCTCGTTACCAATCGCGGCGCCCGCTGCGCCGCCCAGTGCGCCACCAATCGCCGCATCCATAGAGGAGCTGTTCGCATTGGCTTCCAGTGCCGTTACTAACACCAGCGCGCATAGGAAATATCTTGAATTCATAGCATGATCATCCTTCTAAGATAAATGAAGAGTCAATTCTAACATCTTGGCCGTTGTTCAACGCCCGGCTTCTACGTGTAATTGCAGGATTCTCAAGATATGTTCACGATCGATCCAGCCGACGATTTGCCTTTCGTCAACGACTGGTACCTGATTAATGCCACGTTGCTGCATGATGTGAAAGACCTCCAGGATGCTGGCAGATGGCTTGACGACATACAGATGGTCGAGTGGTGTCATGATTTCGCGTACCGGAGTGTTCGACCACTGCGCGCGCGGGCATTTGATCGCGTCGCTGAGTGTGATCAGGCCAATGGTCTGGTCATCTTCAGTGACCAGACTCGCGCGCCGGCCGGTCAGCAACATTTGCTCGTCTACCCACTGGAGTATGCTCCTGTCGGCCGCTATCGTGGGCACTTCTTTCTGGACGACATCCCCAATGGATACATTGCCAACCAGGCGTTCCATGAAATAGGCGCGTTTGCTGCCTTCCGCCACGGCAAGTAAAAACCAGCCTATGCCTATCAGCCATAGCCCGTTCAGTAGCATGCCTGTCTGCAAAGCGATCAACATGCCGGAGATCATTAAACCAAAAGCGACGATTTTGCCGCTGACCACCGCCCATTGCATCCCCTTGATGGCATTGCCACTGATGCCCCATACGATGGCGCGGAAGACTCGGCCGCCATCCAGTGGAAAACCGGGTATTAAATTAAAGATAGCGACCACCAGATTGATCGTCATCAGCCAGCCGAATGTTACCGAGGCGGTTTCACTGTAAGGTGAGAATCCAAGTTGCAGCAAATAAAACAGGCCGGCCAGCGCAAAGCTGACCAGCGGGCCGGCAATCGCAATCAGGAATTCGGTTGCTGCGGTATCGGCATCTTTTGCGGTTTGTGCCACGCCCCCGAAAATGAACAGGGTGATCGAACGCACCTTGACGCCACGAGCGATCGCCACCACGCTGTGGCCGAGCTCATGCAGGATGATGCTGACGAAAAACAGCAACGTGGTAGCCAAAGCGGTCAGCAAGGTGGCGTGCGCGCTCCAATCCGGATGATCACTTCTGAACGCGATAAAAAGAGAGCTGACCAGCAGAAAAAAAACGATGAACCATGTGTAGTGCACACCGATGCGTATGCCGAAGACTGAACCGATACGAAATGATGATTCCAACATGCCAATATCCTTGTGGTTGAAGCGAATGCCGGCTGAATGATCGCCGCATGTCCGCCTGAAGAGAATGATTGCCGCTGACCGGGCTTGTACCTGTCAATAACCCCTAGTACTCCGTTCCGCCAAACCGCTTACATGAAATCGCGCCTTCGCCTGTCATGCGTTGTTGCAAATCCTCGCCATAGCTACGGCTATGACTGCGGTTTGCGCCTAGCCTGGCAGGCGAATCCATCGATTTCATTTGTAAGCTAATTGACGGAACGGAGTACTAGGAGGCTGTCCGAGAATAGCGATCGTAGCGAGGGCGAGGCTGGTTGAGTTGGATTTTTCGATCATTTGAGGCGAATAGTTGTTCTATTCAACGAAAAGGATCGGAAAATCCGGCCAATCAGGCTCGTCCGCAGTAGATCAGTCTATTCTTGGACAGTCTCCTAGCCGTATCCTATTGCTAAATTGCATGAATTTCCAGCGGGTAATGCCTGGTTAAACGGGCAAGGGCATCATTGCATATTATGCATGATAAAGTGTGTATTCAGATTGCGGGACCAGTATCCAGAGAATGAAGTCGCGATAAGGATTCAGGATGTAGACCTGCTTGTGATCTCGGCTGGTGGCAGGGCGACACGCGGATAGATGGCTTGCACTTCGTCATAAATCTGCTGGCAGTCGTTGATATAACGTTGTGAAAAGTGAAAGGGGATCAGTCTTGCTACTTCGGCGGCCATGGCGATTTCAGCACAGGCGCGGGTGGTCAGATGGCCGGTTCGGGCAGCCTGCTCGCGGTCTGCTTCAATGAAGCAGGCTTCGCAGAAAAATGTGTGAGCGTATTGTGCCAGTTCCTGCAGGCGTTGGCGGTTGGTCGGTGTATCGGCCAGGTCGGTTGCATACACCAGTTTCTTGCCGCGTTTGACAAGTGCCAACTCGGCTGCGAGCTCGGAGACTTGGCCCTGCCTGCCATTCGGCAGGGTGATGATGGCTGTTGTATGCCCGGCTAGCAACTGTTTTTTTAACTCGGTCAACCACGGACCGGGTGCCAGCTGATGTGCTTGCAGATCGTCCTTGCGTATGCTGATTGTCATGGCAGGCTCAAAGGCATAGGCCAGTACCGGCGTGTGATGATGATCCAGCTGCTGGGCGCGAATACAGAAGCCAGGTTCTTGCAGGATGACTCCCGCTTCTACTCTGGTTTCAGGGAGCGGCTCACACTTTGTCTGGCCGGCTTGCAGGCGGAAGCGCAACAAACGATCGTTGTGCAGTTCCGCTATTTTGCCGTGGAGACTCGTGCAGGCCGGGGAGCGTGCGATATGTCAGCGGCTCTGCTGCAAAGGGTGCGGCAGTTTCCAGCAGGCCGTTGCTGGAACGTTGTGCATCCCGTATCAGCAAGCTGTCAAAGGTCTGCAGGGGAGCGGGCAGGCGGACGGTGAGCCGGTGGTGTTGCAGGTTTGTTACTTCAGCCAGAGTGCCTGTCTGGTTGCGATCTAGTAGCGCGACTTGTCTGCCTATCCATGCGCTCGCCTCACCCAGCGGCGGGGGTGTGCCCACGATAGGTGTGCGTTCGAGATTGGTTATCTGCTCGCGACCATGGCCAAGAAAATCCGCCCAGAGCCGGGTGCGCTGGCGTGCGCGGCTGCGTTTGCCCGGCCGCCTAGCTTCGGGACTGGCGCGGACGATGAATAGCCGGGTCGTCAGGGATTGCAGTTCGCTGAGCAGTGCAGGGGGCTGGTTGGTCAGAGTGAGGGCAAGCACAGCGTCCGCTGCTGAAGCCTCGAATAGGCCCTGCAGCAGCTCGCAGCCTGCAACCCCGCGGGTGACACCAGGCGTGTCGATCAGTAACGGCTCATCAGGCGCAAGCTGGGCGAGGCGCGCGACGGCGAGCACCAGCGGCAGGCGGAAACGTGCTGCATCCAGGCTGCAAAGCGCTTCATAAGCATAAACCTGCCAGCTGTCTGTTTGCCATCTGGCCAGCGCAATTGCGCCCGGCAGGCCAAAGGCAGGGGAACCGGGATCGGCGCAGATGCAGTGGCAGCGCTGACCGGCCGAGCCGAGTGCCTGCGCCAGGTGTGCCGCCAGGGTCGATTTGCCGGCGCCGGATGGACCATGCAGCAACAGCCGCCGGTTCTGGATGAGCGCGATTGTGGCGATGTCTGCTGCACAACAAGCCGGAACGGGTATTGCATGCTGGGTGTCGTGATACATGGCTGATCCTGGTGTTCTGGTTGAATTTTTCCGGATTGGCGATACTTCCAGTCAACGTGACGAATATCATTTTCCATGATAAACCAGTCACGCATCGGATTACACCGATTTATCGCGCACCCGCCAATGCATTACGATTGGGAGGCTATTTGCCATGCATGTATTTGATGCGCGCTGGCTTGACAAGCAATTTTTACCAGATTTTATTACAGCTGGTGTATGGTATTCAGGCAGCAACTGCAAGTTCTCGAGTCGGGCTGAGCTGAGCATTTCGTATTGTGCTGGGTGGCCTTGGACCGGATTTTCCGGGAAACCGGTGTGAGGGTCTTTTCAGACGTTGTCCGATCTGGCTGGCTTGTGCATGATGATGCGTGGCGGAGGGAGCCCGTCATGTTTTGCCTGTGATGCGCATTTTGCAAAGGAGTGACGATCATGCTTGTCATCAGTAATCGTAATTTGAAACAGGAATTTGCCAGAAGCGGGATTGGCAACGAAAACGCTTTCGGTGAACAGCTGAACAACAAGGGACCCAATGAAATCCGGTTGGCAAACGCCCACAAGGCGGCAGGAAAATGGAAGCTGGAGCTGGTTCAGGAATCCAGATCGCATCGTGCCGGCTTGCCGAGTAAGACACAGTTTGCGGCCGTTCTGGATCGCTGCAAGGCACATAACAAGAATTGCCTGTTCTATGTGCATGGCTATAATAAACCGTTTGCCGAAACCCTCGAGCAAGGCTGGCTGTTGCAGGAACGTTATCAAGTCGAAGTGGTACTTTTTTCCTGGCCGTCCAATACCGGCGGTATTCCAATCAAAGAATACAAGGCAGTCAAACGCGTCGCCCAGACGTCTACAGGCGCATTGGATAATGCATTTGAGAAACTGGCCACCTATTTGGCAGTGCCGTTCAATCGCGAAGCGCTGCTCGAATGTGATGTCTCCCTCAATCTGATGACCTACAGCATGGGGAATTTTCTGTTCCAGAATTATGTGCAAGGCACCATATATGATGGTGAAACGCGCATGTTTACCAATGCTGTGCTCTGCCAGGCAGACTGTGACAACGAAGGACACCGAAAGTGGGTGGAAGCGGTCCAGGTCGGGAAAAGAATTTATATTACGGTCAATGAGAACGACAAAATTCTCGCCTGGTCGGATGCGAATTTTCAAAAAGACCGGCTCGGTCGAACCGTCAGGGCACTGGATGCGGCCAATGCAATCTATGTTGATTTTACTGCAGGAGCGAATGTCGGCAAGACGCACCAGCTATGGGGTAAGGACACCAATGATACGGTCAGGAATTTTTTTGATCATGTATTGAACGGTCGCCGAGGCGAAGAGACGACAGGGTTGGATTACGATTCGCGTGTCAACGCTTTCCGGCAGTCGCCGAACAAAAAGCATGGTTGATGCTACGTCATGTTAACGCATCCTGCGCATGGTGGCTCCCGTGCTAAATGTGCGCAGAGTGTGTTGCATGTACCAGTGCTCTGATACTGGAAATGGTCCAGGGGCAGACAGTCTGCAAGCATTTCAAGAGAGGAATGAAATGACTCAACATGAATACCATGGTGTTACCGTGGAATGTATTCAGGGCAATATCGCGGACCAGCCCGATATTGAAGCCATCGTCAACGCTGCCAATGCGATGTTGCGTATCGGCGGCGGGGTGGCTGGAGCCATCCATGGGGCGGCGGGTCCTGGTCTTGAGGCAGACTGCCAGACTCTGGCACCCATCCAGCCTGGTCAGGCAGTCATTACCAGCGCGCACCAACTGCCCAACCGTTATGTCATCCACTGCCTGGGGCCGGTCTATGGCATTGACATGCCGTCGGACCAGCTGCTGGCTGCATGTTATCGCCATGCTTTGCAGCTGGCCGAAGTGCATAGCATCAAGTCTGTCGCATTTCCCGCCATTTCGACGGGTGCATTCGGCTATCCATCGGAAGCGGCCGCAAGGATTGCGCTGGCAACGATTTTTGATGAACTGCCCCGTCTGTCGGCTGTCGCGCATATTCGTTTTGTTTTGTTTACGCTTGCCGACCAACAGCTGTACGAGCGCATGCTTGACGAGTATGCGGCAATATGATCATGCATACCCATCCAGACTGCCTGCGTGAGGCAATCATGATGCTATGTTGACCGCTATTATTGCTATCCAGATGGTAAGAAAAAATAGGTGATGATCTTCATGTTTACCCAGCTGGTGACAATGCGACAGGGCACACGGAGATTGTGCATGGTCGGTCTGGTGGTTGGATTGTCCGCTGTCGTGGCATGCTCGGCCACGGACGACAGGCAGCTGCCTGCTTCGGGATTGACGAAGACTGGTACGCCTTCTGCGCATGCTATTCAGGATGCGCGTTTGCGGAATTTGATGCGTGAAATCGATCACTTGATGTTCGAACGCATGCGCACCGAGCTGGAAATCGACCAAGCGCGCCGCCGGAAGGCAGCACAGATCGGGCGGATTGCACATGAGATGGCACAAACCGTGGCTGGAATTGCCGACAGTCTGCCGCGTTTGTCACTTGAGACGGATCAGCAGGCCATGTTTCTGACCCTGGCAGACCAACTGCAAAACGAGATCAGGATGTTGAAGACACAGGCCGAGCATAATTACATCGATGCGATACCAGGCACCCTGGAGCGCATTGCGACAGTCTGTGCCCAGTGTCACGCGTTGTTTCGTGAAACCGCTGATAGGCGCGCGCACTGACCAGATTGTATGACAAAGGCAAGATTGCTGAGAAACTGTTTGGAAATTCTGAACTTGAGTGATCGTGCCGTAGTATGGCGTATGTGGATACGAATGGTTTTTCCAAACCGCAAGCATCTTGGCAAGCGACTCGGCATCGAAGCCAAGTTGACGTTAGGCTAGGAGGCTGTCCGAGAATAGACTGATCTACTGCGGACGAGCCTGATTGGCCGGATTTTACGATCCTTTTCGTTAAATAGAACGACTATTCGCCTCAAATGATCGAAAAATCCAACTCAATCAGCCCCGCCCTCGCTACGATCGCTATTCTCGGACAGCCTCCTAGATTGCTTCGCTGTGCTCGCAAAGACGACAGAAAACAATGGCCATCCGCAATTTCAACCACCGTCTTGGCGAGGCCCAACGGGCTGCGGCCATCCAGATGCTTTTCGGTAACAATAACGCTACAGTTGCCAAAGCGTTGAGCAAACTGACTTTGGATTGGCATTTCTAAACAGCTTCTGAGGATTGAACAAGCAATGGTGGATGACTGATATGTCAATAACAAGTCATGGCGCCCGATTGCGCTGGCACCGTCTCGCGCTGATCGCAGGCTGGGGATTTTTTGCAATGCCGACACAGGCTGATGAGCCAGATATGAAAGTATTGATACTTGAATTGAAGTCCCATATGAAGCAGCTGACCGATCGCGTGTCTGTTCTTGAACAGGCGCTGGAGCAGGAAAGAAGCAAACGGGAAAAGGCCGAAGCAGAGATGGCCAGGGTGACTTCCCAGCCGGTAAAAGTTGATGAGACCGAGCCGGCCAGGGTTACTACGGGTGAATCTGATCGGATCGGCATGTCAGAGGCGGGTGTTCCCGCAGCGGCCCAGCCGGTTGTCATGGGGGACGCGAAGGGGACGTTCAAATTTCCGGGAACCGATACCTCCCTGGGGTTCGGTGGCTATGTCAAGCTGGATACGATTTACAACAGCGTCAGCGCCAGGTCCAACCGCTTCTCCGACCAATTGTATTTCCCCGGTTTGGTGCCACTCAAAGGCGAGGGGCAGCGCAACAAGCTGGCGTTTAGTCCGAGGGAGACACGGCTCTGGTTCAAAAGCCTGACACCCACCAAGTGGGGTGATCTCAATACCTATGTGGAACTGGATTTTTACGCTTTTCAGTCTCCCGGCAACCAGGTCGTTTCCAATTCCTATGCGCCCCGCATGCGGCATGCTTTCGGCACGTTGGGACCATTTCTGGCAGGCCAGACCTGGTCGACGTTTATGCATGTAGGTGCTTTGCCCGAGCTGCTTGATTTTGGTGCACCGGCCGGGCGTGTATTCATCCGTCAACCGCTTTTGCGGTGGACGCAGCCGGTTGCACTCGGTGATATGGAGGCTGACATTCAGCTGGCTCTGGAGCAGCCGGAGTCGGTTCTGACTGCGCCCGATGGAGAAACCCTGGAGATGGATAACGATCGGGTGCCGGATACGGTAGTGCGCCTCAATCTCAACCCTGCCTGGGGCGCCTTGTCTCTAGCTGGCATGATGCGGCAGATCCGCTATACCGATCACACTGCCAGCTCGCAGGCATGGGGTGGTGCTCTCAGCATCAGCGGCAAAGTCAGAACGTTTGGCTTTGATCATTTCAGTTTTCAGGCCAGCTACGGTAATGCCTTGGGGCGTTATACTTCTTTCAGTGCCTTTAACGATGGCTTGGTTGATGCGCAAGGTTCAGTGCGGCTAGTCAATCTATTCGCCGGTTTTGCAGCCTATCAGCATTGGTGGAGTCCCACCTGGCGCTCAAGCGTCGCCTATGGTTATGCGTTTGCCGATAACCCCTCGTTTGCGCCGGATACGGCCAATGACTGGGTGCAGTCTGCCCATGTCAATTTGCTCTGGAGCCCTTTCATCCAGACGACTTTTGGGTTGGAGTACATGTACGCTACGCGCAGAGTTTTTAATGGCGCGCAGGGCGATTTGCAGCGGGTCATGTTTTCCAGTAGGCTGAATTTCTGATCCACGCACCTGCTCGGAGTTGAATTTCATGTTGGGCCCGATAAGCCGAATGGTGCAGGCTTTGAAGGCCATATTCATGGACGCCTGGGAATGGTATCCCCTGCAGCAAGGTTCCCCGCACAGTGGTTCATTATATACTGATGCAGCAAGTTAGCCTGTTACCAGAGCAGGGACGGTTTCTGCCGTTGCCTGCGAGCTTGCGCATTGCTCACGATCAGGAACACGAAGATGCGTCATTTCTGCTTTTTGTACGAACGCGGCGCCAGAGATCAGCGTCACCCGCAGAATTATCCGGGCCGGAGCGATTCCAGTAAATATCGTTCGCCAGGCAACCAGAACAAGCGCGATTCCAATCCGGGCAAGGGCAAGCAGGGCAATAGAGACCGCCGGGGAGACTGATGGCATGATGCCGAACTTCCGTTGTCGATGCAGACAGGCGATGTAAAAGTCAGCTTCTAGGCCCTTATGCCTAGGAGGCTGTCCAAGAATAGACTGATCTACTGCGGACGATTCTGGCTGGCTGGATTTTTCGATCCTTTTCGTTGAATAGAACGACTATTCGCCTCAAATGATCGAAAAATCCCGCTCAACCAGTCTCGCCCTCGCTACGATCGCTATTCTCGGACAGCCGCCTAGGCTGTGAACCCGCCTCAATTTATTCGAATGGTCATCCCATGCATACATCCAGAACAGCCAAACGCAGGGTAAAGAAAATCGGCCTTCCCGCCGGAAGCCTGGTTTATACCGGGGAGAGAAAGCAGGATGGCATCAATATGATGCTCGTCGACTACGATGCCTCACATTTCGAGGCGCACATCCTGAAACAGCCGGAAGAATGTTTAGCCTACAAGCACAAACCTTCCATGACGTGGATCAATGTGGATGGTGTGCATGATCCGGTCTTGCTGGAGAAGCTGGGCGAATGTTTTGGCTTGCATCGCCTGGTGACCGAGGATTTGATGAGCATTGTTCAGCGACCGAAATGCGAGGATTATGGGGACTACCTGTTTGTCGTGCTCAAGATGCTTGCTTACGACGAACGGGAAAATAAAATCGTTCCCGAGCAGGTCAGCCTGATCATTGGACAACATTTTTTGTTGTCTTTCCAGGAGGATATCAGGGGCGATGTGTTCCATTTGGTCCGTGATCATCTACGTAGAGGCAAGGGAAAAATCAGGAAAATGGATACGGATTATCTTGCCTATGCGCTGTTGGACGTGTTGGTAGATAATTATTTCATTACTCTCGAGAAATTGGGTGACCGCATTGATCGTCTGGAAGAGGCGTTGATGATGCGGCCTGACAAGACCCTGATTGAGCGCCTTTATCAGTCGAAGCGTGAGCTGCTGTTCTTTCACAAGGCGGTGTGGCCGTTGCGTGAGGTGATTTCTTCATTGATACGACGAGAGTCGTCATTGATACAGGCATCCACGATTCCTTATTTGCGGGATGTGTACGATCATGTCGTCCAGGCTGTCGATAGCGTGGAGATTTATCGGGAGATGCTCACGACTATGCATGATTTATATCTATCCAGTGTCAGCTACCGTACCAACGAAATCATGAAAGTGCTGACCATTATCGCGACCATCTTTATGCCATTAACTTTTCTGGCCGGTGTCTATGGCATGAATTTCAGGTATATGCCCGAGCTCGAGTGGGAATATGGCTATTTGCTGATCTGGATCGTTATGCTCGGGCTGGGGATAGTCATGCTGGCTTATTTCAAGAAGAAAAAATGGATGTAGGGAGCCGGGAGAGGTTAAAAGGAATTGAAAAGCCAATAGTCGTGACCCACAAAGTGCTGGTTCCCAGTTGTGGTACAGAATGAAAAGGCTGTCGAGAGTTTCTCAGTATTAGGACATCTGAATGGGTTATGGATTTTTATTGCCCCAGCCTTGTCTTATAGATACCCTCCTGATTGGGTATTCAAGGATTCATTGCCCAGGATCCTTGAGTACCCAATTTTTATTGGGCAATTGCTGGAAATAAAAGGTGACGGACGATTCAAGTGTCCGTCGTGCGCGTGTATCCGCTACCGCCTGTTCCAGACCCGGTATGTATGTGTCTTTCAAATCGGAAGTCCACATGTAACAGTCACCATTGCGTCACGAGGATTCGCCTATGGATGCGTATATTTGGTAACAGCCTCCGAGGCTGGTGAGTTTGCTGCGACGCATGGATGGATTGAATGATCCGGCTGGGCAGCGTTCAAGAGCAGTGATGCAGCGTAGTTGTCGAGCATGACGCACACATGGCGAACAAGTAATGCCAGATCCTGGGCTGGCCAGCTCGCCTGCGGTGGTTCCCTCAACTTCCACCAATAGTCAAAGGGTCCTGGATTGTCTGCTTCAGTGGCGAGGCGGGAATATGCGCGTCAACGCGCCCTTCGCACGATGGTTGCTGCCGCTGAATCCGTGTGGGGTGTATTTCATGCACTATGCTGAAACTGAGAACAGTTCAGAGGCTTATTACCCCAAAAGTCGCAGTGAGATTTTAAGAATTATTTTTTACAACAACCCATATTGATAGAGATTAGAGAAATTAAAATGAACGTAAAACCCAAGATTATGATTTCATCGTTTGATGCCGAGCGGCTGGAGATGTTGCTCAATGCCTTGCCGCCCGGTGCATTTGCCGGTGCAGACAGTCTTGAGGATGAGCTTGCGCGTGCTGAGGTGGTCGATCCGGAAGCCATACCACCAACAGTTGTGACCATGAATTCCACGGTTAAATTCAGCGTCGAGTCGTCATCCAAGGAATTTTGTTTAACCCTAGTGTATCCCAAAGATGTCGATGCCAGCGGTGATAAAATTTCGATTCTTGCCCCGGTTGGCAGTGCGCTGCTGGGCCTTTCCCAAGGGGATGAAATCGAATGGCCAAAACCAGGTGGGGGTGTGTTGCGGGTACGAATTGAAGAAGTGATGTACCAACCCGAGCGCGCGGGCGAATATCATCGCTAACCTGGATTCCATGATGCAATTGCTGTCTGGTGGTAAGGGTCAGAAATTGATTATGCCCCCTGCACCAAGCAGGGGAACATGCCGGGCAGGGTTATTTCTGCGGCAGATTAAGGATTAAGCTGCTGGAGGTCGCGGGCTCCAACGGTAGCACGATAAAAGCATGATCATTGACAATATGACAGCTCATGCATTGCGCATGCATATTCTGGAACGCACGCAAGAACGTGTTCCAGTCTTTGGACTTGAAAGCCGCTTCAAATCCTGTTAGACCCTTGTCAAGAAAAACTTTTGTTGATTCAGCGCGACCAGGCCGAGTGATCTGTAATACTTCCAGCAGGCCTTCGATTTCCTCGACCTGATATTGGGCGAACTCCCATTTGCCCAGTTTGGCAGCCCAGTAGAGATCCTGATAACGCTTGCCGATTTCAATCATGATGTTGGCAGTGGATGGCAGGGTCTTGATGATATGCGCCATTTTTTCTTCCAGCGTGCCATCCTTGCGCCAGTCCTTGTTGTCATCCGCAGCGGCCACAGAAACCCATGGCAGCGCTAACACAAGCAAAATGGTCTGAATCCATCTGTTCATCGTCTTCTCCTTTTTGTGATCAGAAGAACTATCACAATAGCCGGTGCCGGACATTTTCTCAAATAAATCGGCGACGAATTGTCCGCAAATTTTATGATCTGACGACTTGAAATCCGTTTATTTATAGGCCTGCCTGTGATAATTTACGCGATCTCGCCGCCATGGGGCTGAATCAATCTGTTCCCGATGGAAGTATCAAACCAGAATACGCTATTAATAAAGGAATCTGCAGCCGATGAGCAGGGGTCGGTCTAGGAGAGCGCGCATGGACGCGCACCATAATATTGTCAGAATTGTTGGAATCGGTGCATCTGCAGGGGGGCTGGCAGCTCTGCGCGAGATGATACAGTCATTGCCGAGCACCGGCAGCTTATGTTACGTCATCGCCCAGCATGTTTCTCCGGCCCATATCAGCATGCTTATGGATCTGCTGATGCCATTCACCCAGCTTAAAGTGGAATATTTGCGCGATCTGCAGCCACCCCAGGCCGGTACTGTCTATATCACACCGCCCAATAGCGATGTCAGCCTTGAGAGGGGGGTGTTCCGGCTGACCGAGCCAAGGCAAGCGATTGGACCCAAGCCATCGGTTAACCATTTCTTCCAATCGCTGGCTGATGAGCTGGGTGAGCAAGCGATCGGTATCATTCTCTCCGGTACGGGATCGGATGGGGCGTCCGGTATGCGCGCCATCAAGGCGGCAGGGGGAATCACGATCGTGCAGGATCCGGGTACCGCCAAGTATGATGGGATGCCCAAGGCGGCAATTTATACCGACAGCGTTGACCTCATACTGGCTGCCAGCAAGATTGGTCCTGCGCTGGCACGGCTGCTTTTGGCGACTGGGGATATTACGCCAGTGCTGGAAGAAGACAGAGAAACTGAGGAATATCTGCAAATTGGCAAACTGGTCAGGCTCAATACAGCCTTCAAACTGAGCGATTACAAACCCGGCACAGTCAGGCGCCGTATCGCGCGGCGCATGAATATTCTTGGAATGGGTTCCCTTGCCGCCTATATCGACTTCCTTCAGTCCCATAAAGATGAATCGCTGTTTCTGATGCGGGATACGTTTATCAGCGTAACCTCCTTTTTTCGCGATAAGGAGGCCTTCCATGCGTTGGAAGGAGTCATCAACGAACTCGTTCGAAATGGGGAGAACAAGAAGGTTATTCGTATTTGGGTGCCAGGATGTGCTTCCGGAGAGGAGGTCTATAGCATTGCCATATTGTTCGAGGAGGCGCTTGTTACGCAACAGAGGCAAGGGTTCCAGTACATGATTTTCGCCTCCGATCTCGATGACGGCAATATTGAAAAGGCGCGTGCAGCGCTTTACCCTCGATGACGGCAATATTGAAAAGGCGCGTGCAGCGCTTTACCCTGTCAGTGAACTGGATGCCGTGCCCAAGCGCTTGCGTGAACGTTATATGGAAGTCGTTGGCGATCATTGCCGCGTGATCAAGCGTATCCGCAACCGGGTCGTGTTTGCCCATCAGAATGTTATTGATAATTCTCCATTCGCACGCCTGGATCTGATCAGTTGCCGTAATCTGTTGATCTATTTCAACCCGCCAGCCCAGAAACGAGTGCTGGGCATCTTTCATTACGCATTGAACAGCGGTGGGTATCTGTTTCTCGGTAAATCAGAAACTGCTGACTTGTACCGGGATTGGTTTGAAGTCGTCGACAGCCGGGCGCATATTTATCGCCGCCAAGACAGCACTTCTCCATATGTGCTGCCGGCGACACAAGGCATGCCTTATTTTGAACCGCGCAGCCATGCAGCAAACAAGGCGGCTACCAGCGTGGACAAAGTTGGCATGAGGATCATGGAAGCCCTGGCGGAACGTTATGGACCGCCGTCCCTGGTCATTACTGATGACGATGTCGTGGTCAATTTTCACGGCGATCTTAAGGCGTATCTGAATTTCCCCAAGGGCCGGGCGACGATGCATTTGTTCGATATGGTCGACGAATCGGTGCGCGCTGAATTAAAAGCCTTGGTGTATCAGTGTCGTCGGGACTTGGCAACGGTTCAGGGGACAACCAAGACGATTCAAATCGAAGATAGATCTTATGCCTTGACGCTTGTCGTCAGTCCGCTGGAACCTGAACAACGCGCATTGTTGCTGGTTTCGTTTGTGACAAGCGAACTGAATCGTGAGAAAGCGGCACAAACCGCTCAGGATGCGGGTGAAATGGAAGCCGCCATTATCCGTGAGCTGGAAAAAGAGATCGCGAATACACGCTCGCACCTCAATACCGTGACCGAAGAACTGGAAACTTCCAATGAAGAGCTGCAATCACTCAACGAGGAATTGCAATCCACCAATGAGGAGTTGCAATCCACAAATGAGGAGTTGCAGACTTCCAACGAGGAGCTGCAATCGACCAATGAAGAGTTACTCACGGTCAATGATGAGTTGCAGGTCAAGACAGCGGAACTGGAGGCGAGTACCAGCGATCTCGTCAATGTCAAACAAAGCCTGGCTTTCCCGCTAATCGTGGTGGACGAGGCATTGCGCATTACACAGATCAACGATGCTTGTGAAACCATTATCGCCTTGGATGGTTCGTTGGTATACCACTCTTTAGGTAACATTAAATGGCGGATCAAGATTCCTGAACTGGCAGATCATGTCCGGCATGTCATGCAAGGTGGGCAAATCTATCAGGCTGTTATCCATAGCGGGCTTGGCACAGCCTATAGATTGCACATCATGCCTTATCGGATCGCCCGAAGCGAAATTGCCGGGGCGGTGTTGATATTTGAAAATATTACCGCCCAGCAACAAGCTGAGAAAGCGTTGCAGGAGAGCGTGAAGAAATTCAGTCAGGCGATGTTTTATGCAGCGACAGGCATGGCAATTGTGGCCCCTGGTGGTGACTGGATTGAAGTCAATCCGGCCCTGTGCCAGCTTCTGGGCTACAGTCAGGAAGAGCTATTGGCAACGAATGTACAGTCCTTGATTCACGAAGATGATCTGGCTTCGGCAATTGCGGCGGCTCGCTGTCTGCTATCAGGAGAGATGCAGGCCTGCCAGCTAGAAATCCGTTATATCAACAAGAATGGGGCTGTCATCTGGACACAAGCCAATATTTCAATTGTCTGGAATGCAGCGGGCGTGCCAGAATATTTTATCGCCCAGATTCAGGATATCACTGCACGCAAGCTGGCTGAGGATGCGCTGCGTCTTGCAGCGAGTGTTTTTTCCAATGCCCTGGATGGCATCCTGATTGCGACCCCGGAAGGGACGATCTTGAAGGTAAATCATGCGCTTGAGAAAATTCTCGGTTATGGCGTTGAAGAAGTCATTGGTCAGCATATCGGCATCTTGCAGTCCGATCATCATGCCGCCGATTTCTATCGCGCAATGTGGAACGATATACAGGACAAGGGTCTCTGGCAGGGTGAAATATGGAGCCGTCACAAGGATGGGCATTGCGTTCCAGTCTGGCTGAGCATATCGCGTCTGTGCGATCAGGTGGGCCAAATCGAACGCTACATTATCATGATGTACGATATCACCGAACAAAAGCAGTCCCAAGCACGCATCGCCCATCTGGCGCATTATGACGGGTTGACCGATCTACCCAACCGGGCATTGTTCATTGACCGGCTTGAGCATGCCCTGGCCAAGGCCAAGCGCGAATGTGCCAAATTGGCATTGCTGTTTATTGACCTTGATAATTTCAAACAGATCAATGACACACGTGGACATCCCGTGGGCGATGAACTGTTGAAGGGCGTCGCGCAACGGCTGGTGAGTATTACCCGTGAGAGCGATACAGTGGCGCGTTTGAGTGGCGATGAGTTTACGTTACTGATTGAAAACCCCAAGAGCGAGCGTGATATTTCTCTCACCGCGCAAAAGATTCTCACCATGCTTTCCCAGCCTTTCGAACTCACTGACGGAGAAGCCTATGTTTCGGCAAGCATGGGCATCGCCTTATTCCCGGATGACGGTAGCAGCACCGATATTCTGCTCAAATATGCCGATCTGGCCATGTACCGCTCCAAGGAGGCGGGCCGTAATCGTTATCATTTTTATCGGCAGGAAATGTCGGATGCCGCCCAGGAAAGAATGATTCTGGATATCTCCTTGCGCCAGGCTATCGACAGGAAAGAACTCGAGCTCTTTTATCAACCGATCATGGATGTGAAGACACGCCGGTGCGTAGGGGCCGAGGCGCTCATACGCTGGCATCATCGCGAGTTGGGATATGTACAGCCGGCAAAATTCATTCCAGTGGCAGAAGAGAGCAACCTGATACTCGCATTGGGCGAATGGGTGTTCCATATGGCCTGCCGGCAAATGAGCCTGTGGCTAGAGGCCGGTCTGGAAGTCGGTTCGCTGGCGGTCAATGTATCCGGCAAGCAGCTTGCCATGGGTAATTTCGTGAGCGTGGCGAGCCGTACGTTGAAAGAAACCGGTTGTCCCTCGGAACGTATTGTCCTGGAGTTGACAGAGAGCTTTATCATGCGCGAGAGCCAGGGCGCCATTCAAATCCTAGAACAGCTCCGGGCGCTTGGTTTTGGTATCGCCATTGATGATTTTGGCACCGGCTATTCATCGTTGAGTTACCTGCGGCGGTTGCCGGTTTCAAAGCTGAAACTCGATCAATCCTTCGTCAGAGATATTCCAGAAGATCCCAATGATGCCGCCATTGCGCGCGCCATTCTGGCGCTCGGCGAAACACTCGGTCTGGAAGTGGTGGCTGAAGGGGTCGAGACCGAGGCACAACACCAGTTCCTGGTCAGACAGGGCGGCGCATTGAGTCAGGGTTTTTTCTACAGCAAGCCTTTGACCAGATCGGCTTTCGAGAATTTTTTCATGAATGCTTGTAACGCTCCGGGAGCATGATTTTATCAAATCGGGTATGAAGAAGCCCCAAGGGTGCACCTGTTCACCTTGCACCGTCAACCACTGGTTTTGATAACCACGAATACACACGAATTTGCACGAATGATTGCGTAGCGATGTTCGCAGGGGTTGGGTTTGTTGTCACAATACGTGGTTGTTCACAAAAAATGCCTCCTTATGAGCGACTCCTTATTCTTAGAAGCTGTTTGGAAATGCTGAACTTGAGTGATCGTGCTCTAGGAGACTGTCCGAGACTGATCTACTGCGGACGAACCTGCCAGGCTGGATTTTCCGATCCTTTTCGTTGAATAGAACCACTATTCGTCTCAAATGATCGAAAAATCCCGTTCAGCCAGCTTCGCCCTCGCTACGATCGCTATTCTCGGACAGCCTCCTAGTATGACGCATGTGGATACGAATGGTTTTTTCAAACCGCAAGCATCTTGGCAAGCGACTCGGTATCGAGGCCAAGCTGACGTTAGGCTGGATTGCTTCGCTGTGCTCGCAAAGACGGCAGAAAACAATGGCCATCCGCAATTTCAACCGCCGTCTTGGCGAGGCTCAATGGGCCGCGGCCATCCAGATGCTTTTCGGCAACAATAACGCTACAGTTGTCACAGCGTTGAGCAATCTGATCTGAGATTGGAATTCCCAAACAGCTTCTTAGGGCTCGTTATTCATTAACGAGCCCTTATATGCTGCGGCAACATTTTTTTCGTCTCGTCTTGTTTAAAACAATGAATTATTAGAGGTGCCATAAAAATAGTTTGGAAATATATAAAGAATAACCTTCGTTATGCCGTTTAATTCGATACTTTCAACCGCTTGCTCTCCGATTACGATGATGCAAGCGAAAGATATGACCGGAAAACAGGGAAAAATGGGTTCATCCGGAAAATATCTTTGCTGAAAGATTCTCGTGAT